>JAQWBI010000029.1 GCA_028706475.1 Candidatus Cloacimonadota bacterium | reverse complement strand
TGAACCCGATTTTGAAGCGAATGTGGCAAATCTGAAAAATGAAATACCTGGACATCTGCAATGGCTAACATCATATCTTTAATTGCTATTATAGACATGAGAACTCGATTTTTTGGGGGAATGCCTTTAAAAACCCCAACATTTGCTTTTCACTCAGATATGTGATGAAATTAATCAACAACTGCGACGGCAATCCTCCGAAAACTCTCAGGCATAGCCGTGCAACCAATGATTCAAAAGATAGTCAACACTAACGCAAGTCATCCTTTTATGCTGCTAGTATTCTACGGGCAGAGCTTTAGCACATACCCAGCCCTACATTTCATCGGGATATAAAGCAGATATCATCGGGTGATCATCGAGTGACGACCCGATAATATCACGATGATATCCAGTTCGGCACTGCTCAATCAAGAGAGAATGCCCTGAATAATCTTCGTTTTGGCTCAAATATTGTATTACTGTTATGTAGTAGAAAGTATATATCAATGAGATCAGGAGGTCTTAATGACGTATTTCAACCGACTGAAGAGTTGCATATTGTGCGCGGCAATGCTGCTGTTTTGCTTGGGGCTTGGCGCATCATTCATCAGCCCTGACCAAGCGCTTACGGTTGCGCAAAACTGGATGCAACACCATCAACCTGGTTCAGCTTATCAGTTGTTGGAGATGAAAAGTTTCCAGGGTGGCACTCTGAAGTCCCAAAGTTTGCGGACAGATTTTAGTCCTGAAGAAGAACCGGAATTGTATCTGATCCATTTCAATAATGGAGCTTTCACGCTTGTCTCTTCTGACAGCAATATGCCTCCCGTTCTGGCGTATTCTTCAAGCCCCTGCGACGATCTGAACGACATGCCTCCCGCTTTCCTGATGTGGTTGGATTACTATGCTCAAAACACCAGATATATAAGGGATAATTTAGTAGAAAATGAAGCTAATTCCGGTCTTTGGCGAGAATATGGTGAAAACGATTTTGGCAACTTACCCCGCACCAGGGATGTAAATCCCCTGATTCAGACAAATTGGAATCAGGATTGGCCTTACAATGAATTGTGCCCTGCAGACGCCGCAGGTCCCGGGGGTAGGGTTTACGCCGGTTGCGTTGCGACAGCTATGGCTCAGGTGATGAAATACTGGAACAAACCTATCACAGGAGAGGGTAATTCCAGCTATTATGCCTACGGCTACGGATATCAAAGTGTAAACTATGGCAACACCACTTACCTTTGGGATGAGATGCCCAATGCGATCAGCAGCTCAAACATCCCAATAGCCACCTTGATCTACCACACTGCAGTGGGAGTGGAAATGGGCTTTGCTCCGGATGGATCAGGCTCAAATGGAATGAAAGCACAAAACGCGTTTCAGGAATATTTCCGTTATCCAAATGCAGCTTATGAACAGAAACAGTACTACAGCACAAGCAATTGGCTCAGCATGTTGCGGGAGCAGTTGGACAACGGCTCGCCTTTGTATTACAGCGGATCCAATAACTCATCCGGTCATGCCTGGAATTGCGACGGCTATCAAGGCACGGATTACATCCATTTCAACTTCGGTTGGGGCGGATCTTACAATGGATACTTCTATCTGGACGACATCAGTCCCGGCAGCTACGATTTTAACCTGTATCAAGCCACAATCATCAATACCATCCCGGAAAACTATAGCATTACGGATCCCAGGATTCAACTGAAAGCAAATATCCCCATGGCGGGAGATCCTTTGACCTTGAGACTAGCCACCTATCCGGTGCTGGCAAGTTGGGGTGTAAACAGTGTATCGCTAAGCCTGTTTTACGATTCTAACTCCATGCAGTATCTCGAATATGATCTCAGTGATACTATGACTGAAGGCGGAAACATGCAAGTAATAAATGACGAAGAAACCGGTTACCTGCACATCACGTGGTCGGGAAGCACGGCACTCTCCGGAGCTGGAGATCTCTTCAAATTCCGCTTCAGAGCTTTGAATCCGGGTAATTACTATTTTGGGCAGGTAGATATGGCATACAATGGGCAGTATCTGCAAAATGTGGATCCGCTCCTGATTGACATTGTAGCCCCCGTCGCTACTTTGGCAGAGACTTCTATATCTGTGAACAATGTAGTACATCTGGGCTACAATCAGCTGGGAACAATGCTTATGGAAAGCAGCTACCTACCACCTTCCTGGGATGTAACTCACATTGAATACCAGATCAATTTCGACGGCACAAAAGTCGAACTGGCTGATGTCATCAGTGAAGATACCTTGCTGGAAGGGATCGATAACGTGACCATAAACACTCTGGAACCAGGTGTATTACACATTAGCTGCGATTCAGAACAGTCAATCGGAGGTGACATTCTACCTCTGATGAAACTGAGCTTCAGGGGCATCGGAAATACTAGCCAAATAGAGATGGTACCCGTTACCTTCAGCAATTTCTACATGAACGAAACACAGATCACAAACATCAGAAATGGTTTCGTCATTCTTTCTCCGATTACGGCAAACGAAGACGACGTCAGCCCACTCAATATTGTGCTGAAGAGTTACCCAAATCCCTTTAACCCAACTACAACCATCTATTTGAATAATCCGGAAGCACAAAACGTGGATGCCGCCATCTACAATATGAAAGGACAAAAAGTATATGATCTGCATACTGGATATCTTGGCGCCGGTGAACACAGCTTCGTGTGGAATGGCATAAATGCGCGGGGCAGCAGCGTGGGAACTGGAGTTTATCTGCTGAGAGTAAGCAGTAAACACAATACACTTAGTAAAAAAATTAGCTTGATGAAATAGAACAGACCGCCGATCCACATTAGTCCCGCCCACAAGCGGGACTTTTTTGTGTGAAGAGTACTATGATGGCAGGGAATGGATAGGTATTGCAAAGTATATTGGGTGATTGACGAAACGTCAGCTATCGGTCTCACTGCTTGTGGGATAATGCCCTTGTTAACTGCTGGGTGAGACATCGGAATAATGTAGAATCTTTTCAACACCAGGAATAGAAGAAAATTAACAAATATCGATATCAGCAGGCACGACAAATGCATTTTGGACGATGTAAATCACATAAGCCCATATCTATTATAGTAATATAAACATGATGGTATGGAAAGCTTATTGTAACCTTATTTCTGGAGGATCGCAGGAATATTCATTAGTGATGTTGAAAGATATCAACACCTATTTATCCACATTCGTAATTTGCCTTTTTTGCTTGACAAATAAGGCATTCTGGCTATTATAGATATTATTATAGATAGAGTGGTTTTCGGATTGCGCTTAAGACCAGGTTGAAACGAGTAGAGTATAAATGCAAAATTACATTCTTGGAGGAATATTATGTGCAAGAGATTATTAACTTTGCTTGTCTTTGGGCTGTTCACTGTAATGGCTTTTGGAGCCGGTATCAGCTTGATAACAGCAAGTTTATCTACAGATGACAGTAGCCCTCAATTAGCCAGACCAGGGGATACTATAACCGTTACTTACAACTTCACACTCAGTGAGTTTGATGAAATCGAAGGATTGATCCAGGGTGCTTCGTTGGGATCAACAAATCTGAATAAGATTCGTATCTACTGGTATTCAGGACAAAATGGCACCGGATCGTCGACTACTACAGATGTTACAACCAACACTTTCGTCGATCAAACGGTAGTCAATGGCGTACACATTACCAGATCATTGACTTTCGTGCTACCTGAGCCGCCTACTGGGATGAACAGTTTCAAGGTTCGCACTCAGATCTATGGTGATGATGGGATGTTCAATACCGTCCTAAGTTCCATAGTGTATTCAACAGGAGATTATGGCTATATCACACTGGATACAAACACTGCACCCACAGCAACAGTATCTCTTGTGAATCCACCTGATGTCCCCAGGGTGGGACAGACATTGACTGGAAACTATGGCTATTATGATGCTGATAATGACTTAGAGGATACGGGAAGCACGACCATCCAATGGATGCGTTCCACTGAAGCTAATCCCAGTGGATATTATGTAGCCATTGTTGGTGCCAACAGTTTGTCTTACACCATTACTGATGACGATTTGGGCAGATTCCTGAAGTTGAGAGTGATCCCTTTTGCACTCACCGGAGTATTGCAAGGCGAGCCTGCATTTAGCCCAGCTACAAATCAGATCATGCAAGGTTCCACCATATCCATAGACGCATCTACGAATCTGCTGAATGAAAACGGCAACAACGACGGCAGCCTTGCTGGAGAGATAATAGTAAATATCAGTAATGGTCAGTTCAAATCCAGTGTTAGCGGAATAACGGTTAGCAACCTTCCCACAGGACTGGCGGTAGGAAGCATCACCCGTGTCTCAACTACTCAGATTCGGTTTGGCATAAGCGGTAATGCCGTGTATCATGAGCACAATGCTTCCATACTGAACACTGGGACTCTGCGTGTAACCATCCCCGCAGATCAGATGGAGGGACAGACCAACGCACTTACTACTCCAACCGGTTTCATGATAGACTTTACGAACAATCCCATCAAGAATTTTGCCTGTGAATCTGTGGGAAACAACCGGGTAACACTTACCTGGGATGCGCCAAACGGCTTGCAGCCCACTTCAAAGCTGGATGCATTTATCATATACCGCAACAGTAGCTTGCTTACCCAAGTGGACTACAGTGCAGGTAAGGGTGCATATTCATACACCGATACTGCAGCTCTAAATGGAAGTTCATATTCCTACTATGTTGTAGCAGATTACGATAATACCGTTATAGAAGATCCTCAAAGCATCAACGTGGGCGCTACTCCCATGGGCTTTAGCTCTTTTGCCTTTACTGCCTTAAGCGTAACTGGTGTGATCGATCACGATGTCCGGACCATTGACCTGCTGGTGCCTTATGACACCAATCTCACAAATCTGGTAGCCACCTTCGCGGTTCCCACAAGTATCACAGTGAAAATTGGCTCAAACACACAATCTAGCGGAGTTACCGTCAACAACTTCAGCACTCCGCTCAGCTATGTACTTAGCGCCAGTGATGGTTCCAGCAGTACTTATGTAGTGACAGTCACTCTCGATGAAGAGCCCATTGCTGCTCCTGTAATGTTGGCCGCTACCACTACCGTCACCACTATACGGCTCATTTGGAACGCTGTGGACGGAGCTACAGGCTACAGCCTGGATATGTCCACAAGCGACACCTTCTCTAGCTTCGTAACTGGTTATGAGAACAAGGCTATCGATGCATCTGTGACATCACACTTGATAACCGGCCTGACCGAAGATACCGCCTATTATGTCCGCATGAGGAGCAAAGACGCCGATAACGAATACGGTGAATATTCTGCTACTCAGCAAGTATCCACCGAGCAGACGGGATCAGGAACCGGTAGCATAGAGATCAATACCAGCGATCCCGTAGCCGTTACACTAGGCGCATTAGGTGCTGTTAATCCAGCTTTAACCATCGATCCGGCAAGCTTCACATCCGGCACAAACGATGTGGTGAACGTAACCGTAAGTATCGGTACCGCTCCCGAAGGTCTGCGTTATCTGCTGGAGTTTGATAACCAAAGTATAGGCGTGGGTACGTTTACTATGTCCTACGCTGGATTAGGATACGATCCCACCGACATTGGATACAGAATCAACGGCGGATCCTTGATATCTCTCGGCGCTGGCGGAATCAACACAAGTGCCAAAACCTTCACCATCACAATAGACGCCATGAAGAACAATGGTAAAGCAGGATACAGCTTGGAGATGATCACAAATGACATTTCCGGGCAAACTCTGCCTGTGGTTCTTTCCAGTTTCAGTGCCACGGTAGTTAGCGACTCCAAGGTCAGAATCAATTGGACTACTCAAAGTGAAACCGGCGTACAGGGTTTCTACGTATTGCGCAGCCTGGAGAACAATCTGGATCAAGCTGAAATGGTGAGCCCTCTCATCGATGCCACCAATACTTCAACTACAACTAGCTACGTGTATACAGATATCAGCATTCCTCAGCCTGGTGAGTATTACTATTGGCTGCAAATACAGGATATAGATGGCGTTTCCACCTACACCAATTCCATAAAAGTAGCAATAGCCATCTCTGAAGAACCCACTCCGGAAGTGATTTTGGTTACTACATTGAAAAATGCTTACCCCAATCCCTTCAATCCTTCCATTACGATAGCGTACGAAATCGCCGAGGCCGGTCCGGTGAGCCTGGAGATTTACAACACAAAGGGTCAGAAAATACGCACGCTGGTCTCTGAAACCAAAGCTTCCGCTTCCTACAAAGCAGTGTGGGACGGTAAAGACGCAAGCGGCAGATCAGTAGCCACCGGTTCTTATCTGTTGAAGATGAGAGCTCCGGGATTCGATACTATGAGGAAAATAACCCTGATGAAATAATCCTGCCTTTTGCAGGTACATTGGAAGCCCCACTTACTATGGTGGGGCTTTTTGATATGGCGAGCTTATCTGGTGCGGTACCGAATAGAGCCGTTGTAGGTGTAGCGCAGCATAGTGCCAGCATTATTCATGCGATGGACAACATCTGGATGAGGAAAACCATAGACATTGCGTTTAGAGCTGGGAAATACAGCCTCAATCGGCTTGACTGTATCCAGAAAGGCAGTCGAAGAAGAACCCCGAGAGCCATGATGAGCCACCTTCAGAATGTCGGCTTTGAGTTCAGCAGGATAATGCTGAAGCAACCAATCTTCTGCTTCCTTTTCGATATCTCCGGTAAAGAGAAAACTAAGCGCATCGGTATCGTATCGACAGACTACGGATTGATTGTTCATCTCGGCATCGGTAAACTGGGAATCGGGATGGAGAATCTTCAGACGGCCATTACCCATAGTGATGCTCATAGTATCAGTGATGCATACAATATTGGTATCTTCCAGACTCAGATGCGGGGCTAAGCTCTGCCATACATCACTGTCCAGATCTTGTTTAGAGATTATCAGGTTCTTCACATTCAGGTTACTTAATATGGCGCTTAAACCTCCAGCATGATCTGTGTGTAAATGAGTGACGAGCAGATAGTCCAAAGTGCGGATCCGGTTTCGAGCCAGCCATATCAATAGCTTCTTTTGCATCCAGGATTCACCCTTACTATCCTCACTCATGTCGGTTTCCGCCCGGGAACCGGGAACGCCCCCGGTATCTATCATCAATGAATGCCCCAAGTCGTCGAAGATCAAGCTGCAATCTGCTACTCCCGCATTGAAAAAGATTACCTCATCCTTGTGGTATGCAGGTAGTAACAACAGAACCAACACCAACAATACCAGCGGAAGCGACACTTTAAGAAGCAACCGGAAACGTCCCTTTATCAGCAAGATTAGCAGAAAGACAAATAATCCTGCTGCCAACGCTTGAGCCAGAGACACCCAGTATCCTTCGATAAAGAAGGGGAGTTGTGCGCAGATATCAGTCCAGTATTGCCAGATGTCGGCTATAACCTTGAAAACACAGATGAAAACACCAAAGGGAAACAGCAGAACGATGATGGATAATGCCAGCAGCAGAGTCATCAAAGGAATCCCCAGAAGATTGGCCAAAATACCGTTCAGTGAGGCTGTCCCGAAATAATACAGGGTCAAAGGCGCAATTCCCAAGCCCACTACGAAACTAACTAGCATGTAGTTAGACAGGGTTACTGCAGTTCTGCGCAGCACCGATCGCCCATTGTGCCTAATCTGCGGTAAGGCAAAGACGATCAAAGCAACGCTGAGGAAAGAGAGTTGCAAGCCCAGTTGAAACAATTCGGCAGGATTGATGAGTGTGATGACAAACAAAGAGACTGAGAGATTCTGCGCCGCTCCCAGGTGACGGGAAAGCCAGCGGGATAGGATCAGCAAATCTATCATCAGCATGGCGCGGAGTATGGGCGGAGCCCAGTTGTTCAATGCTGCAAAAAAGAGCAGAAAAATCATGAACAAACCCTCCGCTGGACGTAAAGGGAAGAAAAGCCGCAGAATAGTCATAAAGATCATACTCAGCATCATTACATGAAGACCGCTCACCACTATCAGATGTGTGATGCCTGCCCGGCTCAGTTCCAGCCGATGCTCTCGCTTGAAATTGGTATCACTCAGCACTAAAGCTTTCGCCAAAGGTGAATATGCGCCAAAATACCTATCCATCCGCTCTTGCAATTGCGTTCGCACCCTTGAAACCAGATTGGGTTTGAACTTCACACTGAGATCCTCTGGTGGCAGGACAGGGCGTAACACTGCTTTGAAGCGTTGCGGATAGATGTCCAACAAGGGATCACTGAGGCTTGGTTCCAGCATTGATAGTGAGGAGTAGCTGTGTCCTACATCCAGCTCATTGGAGTGATACAAGAGCACTTTTTCAGAGACCTCGAAGTCCGCGATCTTCATCAAAGACGCCTGAAACACATTATCACCCAGTTTGGTGTCGACCCGGTATTGCATCCTCTGCTGCAGTTCGGTCTTTGTATTCAAGATGTCGATGAGTCCAGAGTCTTCTTTTTTGCTTCCCTCATAGCGTAGAATCCCGAAGCTAAAGAAGAGCATTAATATCACCACAGAGCGCAGACTCTTCAATGCCAATGCTGCAAAAGCGAGTCCCATCGCAGATAGCACAACACCCACAATTGGAACTTGCAGATGATGCCCCACGATGATGCCAGCTACCCAAAAGACTACAGGCCAAAGCATTGGGCTGGGTAGCCGGTTTTGATGTATTGTGCTACTATTTTCGGTTGTAGAATCCAAGAATAAGTCCCAAAGCCACTGACCACACAGCTGCCAAACCCATCCGGAACATATCCGGCATCATGAAAGTGACAGTGTGCGCCGGGATCCAGAACCAGAGCAGACTATACATGCTCTTATCCATATTATTCCAGTTCTTTACTTTTTCAGGGATGTTGTCCAACACTCTATGCATAATAACCATTGTGGGACCAAACTGCAGGTTCATCAGTACCGACAGCGAGAAAGCCTGGCCAAAACTACCTTCTGCAAAGCGGGGCCACATACTGGAATCAATAAGAGTCTGCAGGAATCCACCAAAGCCTTTGAAAGCATATTTAATACCGACAGCGAGCAGAGCCCAGACCAGCATCTTCCTCAGAGTAAGCCATAATCCGAATGGGTACTTGAAGTTCTTTTGGATAATCCACTTGGACACGATCTCGCCCAAGGTTCCCAATATGGCAAACTGTATCATTGCGCTGATGATAGGCCAGCTGTTCACCCAGTTCATATAAGTCAGCATTTGTTCTCCTTTATCTTCCGTTTTGCATTCCATTACTTCGGTAAACTTTTTGTGCTCCCTGAATCTGGTCAAGCCCAGTTTTCCAAAAAACGAATCCACAATGGAGTAGATCACTGGAATAATGAGCAGAATAAGCAGCATTCACAGTGTTAAATTACGGATAAACTTATCGTTATTATGAATGGATATCCAGCTTTGCATAGGTTTCTTGTTACTTCGTGCATTCTTTGGGTTTTATAGAGTGCCGAACCTGATATCATCGAGTTATCATCGAGTGAGCACCCGATTATAACGGCTTTATATCTGCTTCGGTACTGCTTGAACTACTGGGATTGATGGATGGAGACATCTTCCTACGCCCAATGCAACACAGATTGAGACAAATCACTGAAAAAACTTGACGAATAACCGCCCGGCTACATCGTGATTTTATCAAAACTAGGGATGATAAATGAGCTGGTTATACGGATACTATTTTAAAGAAGGCAAAACAGACCATGCGCCATTGAGGCCATATCTGCACTCATTTGAGTCGGCAAAGTTGGGAGTGTACGCCGGAGGTAGTGGCAAGAGCCTGCTCTCGTTTCCTCATCCACATCATCCTGACGAAACCGTATTCATCCTGGGTGATCCCATTCTGCGTATGGACACGGACTTTCGATATCCGGTATATGATGATTGGCAGAGACTGTTATCCAACGAAGAGCTATTGGGGTACATGGATGGGCACTGGTTGATTCTGATAGCGGGAAATCAGGAGATACGTGCATATAACGACGCCCTCTGCAAACGCAGCTTATATCTTCATGAATCATCCGACCACTACTTTTTCTGTTCTGACATCTCGCTGTTGAAGGATGCCGGATTGGCCACACTGGATCCTGCCAAGTTTGGAGTGTATTGGCACACCCAGTTTCCACCCCATCTGCGTCGCTATGGGCCTTCCAGACATTGTTGTTATAGCGATGTAGAGATGCTGTATCAGCGTGGAAGGCTGATTCTGGGCAGTAATGGGGCCAAGTTCAGTTTTCAGTCTTTCAGTCCTACAGCCGAAGTCCAAGACCTGCACAAGCTCTTGGAAAACATGACGTTGTTGCCCCTCAGAGCGGGGAGGAAAGTGTGTTTGGGATTAAGCGGAGGTATGGATGCGCGCACCTTGCTTGCCATTATGTTGCATAGTAAACTCCCCTTTACCGCCGTTCACTTCGGTAAGGATGATGGCGCTGATTATTGTATTGCAAAGCGTATCACCGACGATTTTGGGATACCTTTCCGGTTTATTCCTGAGAGTTCTGTGGATACAGGGTGGGAATCCGCAGTTAAATACCTTTATGAACGGGGATTTGGATACAATCCGGCAAGCAGTTGCCTGATGCAGTATTTTCCCATTCTGGCAGAGGATTTCGATGTCTTTTTGGGGGGATACTACGGGGAGATGTTCCGCTGTCGCATGATGGCAGCACACTATTATAGTCTTTTTGAACTTCATGGCCCGGATTACCATAAATTTGCCAAATATATGAATCTGAAACCCACTTGTTTTTTTGATCCCGAGATAAACTTGATCCTGCACAAAGGCTTCATCAATTCCCTCAAAGAAGTAGTAGCACAGATGCCATCGACGAAGGGCATGATTAATCCACTATGGATGGATCTCCTATATGTGCGATATTCGCCGCGGAGCATCAACATGCCGGACTTATGCCAAATGGACGACATTATAAATGATCATATGCCTTATCTGCAAGCCTCTTTACTCAATCAACACTGGCATTACGGCGCATTTGCCCAATTGGATGAGCAGCTTCACCGCAGGATGATCCGGATGCATCAACCGCTCTTGAGAAACTACCCGCTGGCTCTTGCAAGGCACAGTGCCCCATATATTTGGCGGCCTTATGCGGTGAAACTCATTGTATCCATGAAGGCAAGAAGAGAAAAGAATCCCCCGCCATCCCGTAATGATGTGTTTCTGAAAGCGCACAAAGAGCAGATTATGAATCTCAGGTATGATTCCAGAGTTGTGCAAGACTCCTGGCTGGATCATGCAAAAGTGGACAAAATCATTGATGAATACTACAAGGGTAACTCCTCATATATGAGCGCCCTGCTTGGTTTTGTAACTTACGTGTTGGGAAAGTAGCGCTAATACTGAAAGTATAAGCTGATACCAGCCAAATCTGGATTAGGCAACACCTGCAGGCGCGGAGTGGAATCCAGCGTCAGTTTTGCGCTCACATAACCGATCACGGCACCTGCAAATACATCGCTGGCCCAATGATTGTTGTCGTGTACTCTTGATATGGAAGTAAGAGCGGCTATGCCATAGGCTGCAGGTGGCACCCACTTGTTTTTCTGATACTGATCCGCCAGGATCGGAGCAAGGCTCCACACAATCGTTGAGTGTCCGGAAGGAAAACTGTCCCGCTTGCGGTCAAAGCCCTTGCCGGAGAAGAACTCTTTACCCTTGTCTGCGGAAGGTCGCGGTCTCTGCAAAAGTGTTTTCAGAGTGATAGTCACAGAATTTGCGAGGATGAAGCTCTTCAAAGATAAGAGTCCGGTGTCCATAGTTTTATCGGAATCCAGTATGTAGCCTCCCAAAACCGTTGCGCCTAAAACCGGGAGTACGTATTTACTCTCTCCGAATTGTTTTGCACTCGTCATCAGCGCATCGCTGAACTCACTGTGGTTGCGCTGGAAAAAGTCTCGAATGTCTTCATCTGCCAGATACAAGGCTCCTGTGGAAAACACCAGCGCTCCAGTGCGAAACCAATGTCCGCTGTTCCAGTTGAGGGGTGCTACGAGTGCCTTTCCTACGCTCTCAGGATAAGACTCTAAGTATCGGAGGGTATAGCTTTGCTGCTGCTCTGCACACAGGACAGAGGCAATAGTCATTACTATCAGTAGAAAGAAAAGACGCATCTTCATAGAATCACCTCCCGGATTTCCCTGTCATTCGTCAAGAATATTCTCGGGATCTATCATAAAGAAAGGGGGTATGTAAAATGCCACGGGAGGGGAACCCGTGGCATTAGTCTGTGTGTGTTGCTGAGGAGGGATACTGTTACTTTCTGTTCTTAAATTTTCTCTGTCCGTCGCAGTCATCGCAGTCGTTTTCACAGTCATGCTGTCTTTCGCCCATACCTGGTGCTCTGCGGTGCATCATTCTGCCGGAGAATCTGTTTCTGGAACTCATTTGAGGATGGAAGCCGTGCCCCATCATCATGGGCATGTGCTTCTGCATGATAGCTTTCTGTTCTTTGTTGAGTTCTTTCATATAATTTGACATCAGATCCACGCGAGCATTTTGCAATTGTAGTTCCTTGTCGCTAATCTGTTTATTCAGTTCCTTTACACGCTTCATGTTTTCAGCTTTCATGGCGGCGACAAGGTCCAGTCTCAGGTTGTTGATTTCGGCTCTCAGAGTGTTCTCTTGCTTCTGAAAGGCAGCTCTGCTCTCGGCGAACTTATTTAATTGAGCTTCATTGAGATTCAATTCTTGCATGCATGTTTGCCCGGGATCTGGCATTTGACACATCCCCATGGGATTGTTGTCGGTTGCGTTTCTAATGTCTCTCTGGGCGAGGAGGATGCCGGTGGCCATCACCAGGATCAAGCCTATAATCATTGTTTTCTTCATTTTTATTACTCCTGTTCGGTATGTTTCGGTATCGGTTAATTTTTGTTTCCAACATATCGGCACGGGAACCGAAATACTCTTCAGCTTCTTCCGCGCTCATTTGTTTTCGAATGTCCAAAAGTCTGTAGCCAAGTTCCTTCTCGAGATAGGTCTGGGCTGTCAAAGAGGAATCAATAATCGCAGTAACGTCCATTTCCTCGTAGTTCGGGAGGGCAAGTGCGCGCATCAGATTCACTCTTTGGTCATCATAAGCTACGCGCAACCGCCTCAATTCAGGATCGCTACGGTCATTGCGAATGTGCTCGGGCAGGCGAACCCATTCATTGTGGGTGCTGTTATGGCGCATTGGGTGCGGGAAATGCAGTTGTATCCAGATAATGCTTCCTAAAAACCCCAGATTGAAGGATAATGAGATAATAAGCAATATCGTAGTGATTCTTCTACTCATCATGCATCTCCAAGAGGCTGTTTTCGCCAAAGATCAGTTGAGTGCTTTCTTCATCGGCATAATCAGAGAGGTATGCACTATCCTGAAAGCCCTTGAATCCGGCAAAGATGCCCATATAGAGGCTTAGTGCCACCACAAGGCCGGTGCTGGCAAAGCTGAATGCGGGTTTATATAGCCAGCTTTTGGGCTTTACCTCAGGTAGATTGTGCATAATGCGCTGATGCATCCAAGATGGATACTCACTCTGGATCGGGGCATTTAGCAGGCTCTGTATCTTTTGGTTCTGCTCCATGATATTTCTGCAGGAGGAACATTGCTGCAGATGCTGCTGCAATTTATCAGCACGAGGGGCGGGAAGCTCATTATCGAGCTTCAGGCTGATGTAGCGTTCAGCTTCGTTGCATCTCATAGTTCTCTCCTTCT
Organism: Candidatus Cloacimonadota bacterium; assembly: GCA_028706475.1. Taxonomy (NCBI): domain Bacteria; kingdom Pseudomonadati; phylum Candidatus Cloacimonadota; species Candidatus Cloacimonadota bacterium. The sequence goes on along the minus strand of JAQWBI010000029.1, from coordinate 9,315 downwards.
GTATTTTGGTACTTTTCGCTTTCTGCTCATATTACTTAAAACTCCTTGTTTACCTGCATAATTTTTTACGCAGTATCCGCTTGGCCCGCACTAAGAGAGATTCCACTGCTTTCACGCTGATTCCCAGTTGGCCGGAGATCTCCTTGTAAGAGAGCTTTTCAAAGTATTGTAATTGGATTACTGCGGCCATGCGATGGGGCAATTCTCTCAGAGCATCGTGTAAGAATGTGTAGTCAGGCTCTGCGTGAGGGGTGGGTGTTTTTAGTACATTAACAAAGGACGATGGATCCACATTCACATAGCGGCTTCTTTGCTTCATGAAGGTCATCGCCTTGTTGTGCGCTACTCGATATGTGTATGCAAGCGCGGTGGCTTCATCGATGCTTTCCAACTTGTTGTAAATGGCTATAAATACAGCCTGAACAAGGTCTTTGGCATCGTCTTCGCTTGCTGTAAGTCCCAAAAGATAGCGGAAAATCCGCTGCTCGTGGGCGCTGAGAAACTCCTCAAAACACTCTTTTTTCATATTCTTTCCACTAAATATATTAAGCCTCTCCGCTCTTCCCGCAAACGAAAAGCGGAGATCAGGACTTGAAGATGAAGGGATCAGCAACTTGGACATCAGACTGTGGTATCCTGCATCATAAAAGCCATGTTTCATTAATGCTCAAGCACTTTTTACTTGACAGTATATTGCCACCATGTGAGAATGCAATAAGTTGAAGAATATTGTAGATATAGGAGATATAGATGCTTACCATAGACTGGAAAGAAAGGCTGACACTGGACACGAAGGATTACTTGGAGAACAAGCTCCCAAATCGTGATTATGATTTTGAGATAATCTTTATTGCCTACCCCGAACGCGTCAATGGTAAGATTCCCTCCGAAGTAATCAGTTTCATCAGCACTGTGATTGTGCAGCATCTCAAGCGCAAACACAAAGATTACATCCCCTTTTACGAACACTTATGGCAGAAAAAGGGAGATTATGGTAAGATCGCCTTTGCCACCATCATGGCAAAGCTAGCCCATAAAAGCCCGGACATTTACCTCCCGCTGATGGAAGAGATGATGCAAGAAGCCGATGCATCCCAGATCAACTCCTTGCTGGACAAAGTGATACTGCCGCTTTTACGCAAATACCCGGACAAGTATCTGCATAAGCTGTATGAATGGACTAAAAGCGACAATCCGGATCTCAGTAAAGCATCACTAAATCTGGCAATAAAGCTGATCAAACGGCGTGAAGACCTGCTGGATCAGATCAGCAACCATCTGCAAAACCAATGGGTGTATCCCCTGGGCGATCTGCAGGGAATGCACGTTCAGTTCCTTAAAACCGTTGCCAAACTCTCCCCGGAGTCATATCTGGCGGTATGGAAAGAATTTGGCATCTCCAGAGATCCACAAATCGTAGAATTACTGTGCGCTTCGATCGATAATTATTTTATTGAATTAGAGGCCCCTGTGGATATATGGACCAAAAGCGGAAATGCCAGAGTAAAGAAAGCCGGTTTATCCGCCAAGAAGATGTTGAACAGAAAGAAAGGAGCCAAAGCCTAGTGGACCTCAGTGTTTTTATAACAGTCCAGGGAATGGAACGTCTGCAAAGACGCATAAATGAATTAATGACTGAACGCCCAGAAGTAATCAGAGCAGTGGCTATCGCCCGAGAGTTTGGCGACCTCAGTGAGAATGCAGAGTATAAGGCAGCCAAAGAGCGACAGCGGGCCATAGATTCCGAGATTGACTATCTACGGCGCAGAGCAGCTCAACTGAAGGTAGTGGATCCCTCCGGATTTCCCAAAGATGCCGTCCGCTTTGGCAGTAGCTGTCAAACCAGAGATGAAGACACCGCCAAAGAGATCAACTTCAAAGTGGTTGGTGCTGCAGAATTGAACTTTTATGAAGACGAAACCAGTATGCAGGTGGTTTCCGTAGTCTCTCCCATAGGCAAAGGCCTTTTGGGCAAGAAACCCGGTGACATTGCTCTGATCAAAGCCCCAATGGGAGAGCGCCGCATCCGAATCCTGAATATATTGTAATAAATGATAACCGGAGAGAAAATGAAGAAATCTCAAAAAAAAGACGAACTCAAATACGAACGGAAGAACTTCTGGAAAGAAGCTTCCAAAGAAGATCAAAAGGCAGCTATGGATTATGCCGTAGCTTACAAGCAGTTCTTGAACGAAGCAAAAACCGAGCGGGAAACCACTAAATGGATGGAAGCCCTGCTCAAAAAGCATAAATTTACGGATATCTATGGGAATAAGGGCGGCAACAAGGTCTATGGCATCTTTCGCGGGAAAACCATGGCTATAGCGATCCTGGGCAGTGAACCCATTGCCAAAGGATTCAAGATGGTGGCATCCCATATCGACGCACCCAGAGTGGATCTGAAGCAAAATCCTCTGTATGAAGATAGTTCTTCCCAAATGGCTTGCATGCGTACCCACTATTACGGCGGCATCAAGAAATACCAATGGGTGTCCACACCTCTCGCTCTGCACGGCGTAGTGGTGAAAAACGATGGTACTATTCTGGATATCAGCCTGGGCGAGAAAGAAGATGAGCCAGTATTCATCATTCCAGATCTCCTACCCCACTTGGCCCGCAAGGAACAGTATAGCAAGAACCTCAATGACGCTATCGACGCTTCTAAAATGAATCTTGTTTTTAGTGGCATGGTAGAGCCCAATAGCGAAGACAAGGAAGCTGTAAAAGCCTTTGCATTAAAGGTTTTGAACAGCATGTACGGCATTAAGGAAGAGGACTTTATCTCTGCCGAATTATACCTTGTTCCGGCAGTGAAATCCCGCGATTCGGGCATCGACAATTCCATGGTGGTAGGTTACGGCCAGGACGACCGGATTTGTGCCTACACCGCTCTCACAGCCCTACTGGATGTCAAAGACAAAAAGCCCAAACACACTCAAATAGTGTATTTCTCGGACAAGGAAGAAGTGGGAAGCCAGGGCGCCACCAGTGCTCATTCCATCTTCATCCAGGATTTCGTAAGCGATCTCATGGCATATAAGGGGGAAGACAACAGCAGTGTAAACTTACGCAAGGCTTTCATCAACGCCCAGATACTTAGTGCGGATGTTACTGCCGTGCTAGATCCAAATTATCCCAATGTCCACGAGAAACAGAATGCCATTTTGTTCAATCATGGCATCGGTATCTCAAAGTTCACCGGTAGTGGCGGAAAGTACTCCTGCAACGATGCCAGTGCCGAATTTACCGCAAAAGTACTGAAGATATTCAATGAAGCCGGAGTTTACTGGCAGATGGGTGAATTGGGTAAAGTAGATGAAGGCGGTGGCGGCACCATAGCTTATATTCTGGCAAATCTTGGTGCCGAAGTAATCGATTGTGGAGTGGGCCTAATGGGTATGCACTCGTTATATGAGCTGTGCTCAAAAGCAGATTTATACTCTACTTACAATGGATACAAGGTCTTTTTGGAAAGTAGATAGTAAAGCATAATAAAGGAGTAAGACTATGAAGCAATTATTATTGGTTACTCTCGTGCTGATCCTTGTTAGTGGTTGCGTTAGCAACAAAGCACTACGCGAACAGCAAGGCGAAATTGATCATTTGGAAGAAGCACTGGCTCAGAACAATGAAGAGCTGGTAGTTCTACGCAAAGAAATTACGCAAAGCAGAAGAAGTGGCGGACAAACTGAAGGCGATTCGGTTATGGACATGAATTATGTGCAGAATCAATTCAAGCAAAACGAAAATGACATGAAAGCCATCATCGCTGAAGTGAGAGAAATGGCTATAGCACTGGACGGACTTAGTGAATTGGTCGCCTCTTCGGATCAAGAAATCGTGAATATGATCCGCGACTTGGAAGCCAGAATGAACGCCATCGTCACTCAAGGCCTCACTCCGGAACAAGCTGCAGCTTTTACCCCCAACACTCAAATGATGGAACAGAATGCCCGGGACATCGATGCTCTTGAGTCCGAGCTTGCCTCATTGCGTCAGCAGATGGAAGACCTCTCAAAGATCGGAATTCAGACTGCTTCTTCAAACGAGAAACCCGAATATGAAGCTGCCAGAGATGAATATTACAAAGGCAACTTCAAAGAAGCCATCAAAAAGCTGGATGCTTTTGCCGCCAAATACCCCCGCAGTACCTATGTGGGCAATGCAATCTACTGGAAAGGCGAAAGCTACTATGCACAAGGTGATTTTACCTCAGCTCTGCGCGAATTCCGTAAAGTAATCAGCGAACAGCCCAAATCCTGGAAAGTGGCAGATTCTCAGCTCAAAATCGGGATGTGCTACATGAATATGGGTGATCATCAAACTGCAAGAACGGAATTGAACAAGCTGAAAAGCAACTACCCGGATTACACCGAAATGCATATTGCCGAGAAGCTGCTGAAACAACTACAATAAATATAAGTGATACGAACCAGTTTTATCCGGATAATCCTGATAATTGTGCTCTTTTCTGCCTGTGTCTGTATGACATGGGCAGAGAAGCTGCATGAGGATGCGGAACAGATCGCAATTCATATAGCCGATCAGTTGCACAGCGATCTACCCGTGTTTTTGGATATCCGTTGCGGAGAATGGACTCCTGCCTTGTCTCAAAGCCTAAGGGATATCTTACTTCAGCGATCCTTTGACCTCAGAGAAGCAAAGAGCAGAGCCCTGTTTGATCCGGATAACACTAGCATGGAAAACGGAACACTAAATGAATATGGGATCAGCTCAGCAATTCTGGTAAGTGTGGAATTGAACCTGAAATGGCAGGTTGTGGAGCGAAAAAGCTTTCTAAGCTACCGCAGTGAGCGTATACCCGTTCATAGCTTCATCACAAAACAGATTCAATTGCCCGAGTACCGCTTGCTAAACATCGATCATTACGACTTTGTTCAACAGGACAGCAAGGATGGCAGCATTTCATCCCCGCGTTTGAAGTGGTTTGAACCCATTATCGTAAGCACTGCGGTGGCATCGATCATTTTTTTACTTTGGACTATCGAATAAAGGACCTTTCATGAGAAGATACTTAAGTGTGTTTCTGCTTATTCTGCTTGCATTGGGAGCTTGTAGCAGAAATAAACCCGATCTGAGCACAGACGATAAGCTGGCTCTGGCAGACCAATACTACGCCAGAGGCAAATACAGCAAAGCCGCAACCATCTACGACGACATCTCTTTTGAACGTAAATCCGCGGCTACGGCATACGCAACCCTTAGGCTGGCCGATAGTTACTATGCCATGAACAAGTTTACCGACGCCAGATTGAAGTATCAGCAGTTCATCGATGGATTCCCGGATCACACCAATGTAGCGGATGCCTATTACAGAGTAGGAGTATGTTTCTACGAAGATTCCTTGAAACCTGCTTATGATCAGGAAGGAACCCTATCCGCAATGGATGCTTTCCGCAATTTCATGGAGCGCTTTCCGAATGATAGCCGCTATGAAGACGCCCTCAATTATCTCCGCCGGGCCCAGTATAAATTGATCGAGAAGAAGTATCAAAATGGCTATATATATTACAAAATGAAGGACTACAGCGCTGCTCTGATGTATTTTGAGGAAGTAATAGAGCTGGGCAATACCGATAGTCTCGACCGGAAATCCCTGTATTATTCTGCTCTGTTGCGGCTTCATCAAGGTAACAACGATGCGGCTCTGGCTTCATATAACAAACTTAAAACCAAGTATCCTGGCTCTGCAGAAGCTCGCAAGCTGGATAGGAAGTTTAACTGAAATATGCCGGACAGAGATCAACTGAAGGGTGCCTACGCTATTTTGGGCGGGAGCTTTGATCCCATTCATAATGGGCATTTGTACCTTGCAAAAGAGGTGCTGAGCCTGAGCCCGGTACACAAGATCATTCTGGTGCCCAGTTTCAGACACAACTTCAAGGGCAATAACATCATTCTGGATTACGATAACAGACTCCAACTCGCTCAAGAAGCTGTAGATCACTTCACTCCGCTGAATTTTGCCATTCATCCCGCAGAAGACTTCCGCACACCCATTGAAGTATGGGACGCTGAGCGCGGTGAAAGCGGTTACACCAGCGACTTGGTGAAGAAACTCCTCTCATTGTACCCAGACCAGTCATTTGCCTTCATCATTGGTGCCGACAATTTGATACAACTCCCAGAATGGCATGACTTTGAGTGGTTGAAGCAAAACTTGCATTTTATCATCCTGCCCCGTCCTGAAAGCACCATGCCCTGCGATGTATTGTCGCAGATCAAACATACTATTCTGGATATGCGTCTGTGCCCCATATCGTCCTCCGAAATCCGGGCCAGGATTGCACATGGAGACAGCATTCACGATCTTGTCCCCTCTCAGCTGGAAGAGAAAATCCTCAAGCTATATAGTTGATGGAAAAGTCTAAAGAACGGTTTCTGGATCGCATCCCTCTCAGCGCTCCGCAAAGCAGGCCGGAAGAGGTGGCAAATGCAATCACTCATGGCATTGGAGTGGGACTTGCGATAGCCGCTCTGGTAGTATTGGTTGTGTTTGCCGCTCGCATCAACGATACATGGAAAGTGGTATCTTTCAGCATCTACGGCACCACAATGATTATTCTGTTTCTGTCCTCCACTCTCTACCATTCTTTTCCACAACCCTATGTAAAACGTTTCTTTCGCATCCTGGATCACTCTTCTATCTTTCTGTTGATAGCCGGGACCTACACTCCCGTAACGATCGGCACCATGCGCGGAGGCTGGGGTTGGGCTCTGTTTGGCGTGATCTGGGGTCTCACTCTTTTGGGCATAGTCCTGAAGATATTTGCCATGAAGAAGCTGAAGTTGGTTTCGCTCGTGGTGTATCTTCTGATGGGCTGGATCATCGTGATAGCCATCAAGCCGCTCATGGAAAGTGTTCCCCCGATGTTCCTCACCTGGATGCTCTTGGGAGGCTTTGCATATACCTTTGGAGTGATATTTTACGTTGCCAAAAAGATGCCATATCATCACGCTGTATGGCATCTCTTTGTACTTGCCGGAAGTGTATGCCATTTCTTTGGCATGCTCACACTCATCCGCTAAATCATGTAACTCTCCCCAGATGTCCAAGCTGTGCCGATGCAGATATAAAGGCGTTATAAAGCAGTGACCACTCGATGATAACGGGATGATATCAGCTTGAACAATCGTTGAACCACAGATAATGCACTGGCTTACCAGCCATCATGATAGCCTAATCAGAGATTGATAAATGGCTAGAGAATTGGAATCTCCAGCTGATCTATATGTGTCTTTATTCTTCTTTCACATAGTGATACATATTCTGTGTTAATCTCGTATCCTATGTATATTCGTTTTGTTTGGATAGCTGCAATGGCAGTTGTACCGCTACCCATAAATGGATCCAAGACTATATCACCCTTAAATGAATATAGGTTTATCAATCTATATGGTAACTCTATTGGGAAAGGAGCGGGGTGTCCGATACGTTTTGCAGATTCAGCATTCATAGTCCAAAGAGACTTTGTCCAAGTCATGAAATCTTCTTTAGTAATGGTGTTTTCTTTGTCTTTCTTCTTACGAGAGTAATCGCCTTTAGAAAATATCAATATGTATTCATGAACGTCACGCAAGGTAGGATTTGCAGCACTTTTCCAGCTTCCCCATGCTGTTGATGTACTTGCACTGGCTGCTTTGTTCCAAATTATCTCTCCACGCAAATTAAAGCCAATCTCAATCATCATGGTTGATATATAGTCGGAGAGAGGAATATAAGGTTTTCGTCCTAAATTGGCAACGTTTATGCAAGCTCTACCACCATTTACCAGCACACGATACGTTTCAATTAATGCATTCTTGAGTAGCACCAGGTATTCTTGGAGCGATAGATCATCATCATATTCCTTACTAACATCATCAAATGCACTGAATTGTCAGGCAATTCTTTCATGTTTTCTGCTGATCCGAGAATAATGTGATTCAAATATTCACTAGGAATCTGATTTTCACTATAATCACGTAGTTTCACATTATCCATTTCTGAATATAGCCTAGAATTGTAGAATTTGGAGGAATCATGGTTGAATCTACCACTGGTTCCAAATGAACTAGTTGATGTTCCAGCTTCCTTCTTCATTGGTTTATCTCGCGTAGTAGTTGCAGGAACTTGTTTGCTCTTAATTCGTTGGTAGCTTCAAGACTAGCTTTACGAATAATCTCCCCAATTTTTGGGATGGGTAGCATTGATGAAAAGTATATCAGATTATCGTTTATGAGCTTCTTGCATAGCTCATTTAGCTCACTAATCCTGTTAATTGTACAAAATCCCCCCTTAGGTGATTTTTGGTTGTAATGATCTTTACAAGGATTTGGGTATAATGACCAAAAACCTTGAACCACTCCAGACTCTTTTAGTAAATCCACCTTAGGTAGATAATGATTAGTTATTGGACTATTCCCAAGGACTATGATGGGGATTTTGTTTCCTGCTTTACTTGAAACCCGTATATTGAGTGATTTACCAATAGCTTTGAGCATTGAATCCGACCGGAGTAACGATGGATTCCCTGTGTGTGACTTATAATCACCAATTAATTCAATCCCATGTGCTGATGAATACATATAATTGTTCACTATACTCATCTTGACTTCGAATATAAGTCTGATGCCATTAGCTGTTTGATTCTTGCTATCTGTAGTACAGAACGCCAAATCAGCTGGTGAATTGGTCGATAGAGCTAATTCATCACATACAACTTCATTAACAGCGTATAACCCTAACTTTTTGGCTATTGGCGAGAGTAAGTCATTACACCATTTTTCTGTATAATGACCTATGGAAGAATTACGACTTTGCAAGGTTTGCCCCTGGGATTTCACTCCTTTAGGTATGTATGCATAGAAATTATTGTCATATTCAAAAACAATTGTTTTTTTGTAAGGGACAGCTCCATTGATTTTCGGAAGTACTTCTTCTCTACGTCGATGCTCCAAAGGTGATTTGGCATATTGTTCTTCTCCTTTATCGTTAGAAACACATACCATGTTAGCCTGGTTTGTGTCAAGCAAAAGTAGTCTTTATCAATTACTAATCTTTCCTACACCTAAGTGCTTGGAAAATGGAGCGTCGCTAGCGAGAAATAGTGCGTATGTCATTATCCAGCTTTGCGATACCCTTTTAGAGCAGATATGGATTTATCCATCTCTTCGATATCGTTCTAGTACCAGCGCCTGTTCATGAATTGTATCAAGACAGACTCATAGTCTTCAAGGAGATTGGCAACGTCTTTATAGCCAAGGGATAATGCATACTGGAGCAGTCGTTTTGCATTGTTGATGAATACCATG
>JAQWBI010000028.1 GCA_028706475.1 Candidatus Cloacimonadota bacterium | reverse complement strand
GCTAGGCTGCCGCGATCATCTTTGCCATCCCAGTTTAGAAGAGCGTTACCTGTGGCGTCGGCATAAGCTTTCCACTGCCTGATCACCTGACCACGAATATTGAACACATGGAAAGTGATCTCACGATTAGGATGGGACTTAATGCGGAAACTGGTTTCACTGTGGAAAGGATTTGGCATCGCACGAACCCCAATCTGAGCCAAGCTTACGCTGTCCTCATTATCGGAGGCATCGATGGTAAGGGAGACAACAGGAGTAGGCAAGGAAAAGTTTTGAGGGTTATTGAATATGCTGCAGAGTTTGTATTCATACACGCCCATAGCCAAGCCTTCATCTCTGTATGTAAGGACATCCGGATTGGGAATATCTGCAATAACCAGATCGTTTCGGTAAAGGCGATAGCCTACGAAACCACGATTGTCAAAGTACATAGGCTTTTGCCAGGTAAGTACGGCAGTGTTGGGGGCTTCCACATAACCAGCAAAGTTTTGCGGAGCGGGGAGGCTTATAACTGCGGGTGAGGGCTCGCTATAAACAGGAGTTCCCGCCATACCATATTGATCAACCGGGGTTACTTTGAACACAAATCGTTTGTTAATCTCATTTGCTGCAATCGTGTAAGTGATCTGATCCGCTCCCACAATAAGCTGGTTGGCGTCATTCACAACCTTGTACCATTGATAAAGGCTGGTGCCTTCATTGTCACCATCGGGATCAGAGAAGACATATGAACCGGTAATAGTCTGTAAGACAACTGGGGGTCCAGTTACGCAAACATCTGCCACAATAGGGGGAGCATTCACGAAGGCATGTCCTGCAAGAGGTATGGTGAGCACAGGGTGATCAGTAAAATTGCCGGTTACAATGAGATTGCCGGAAATATCTCCAGTGGTGGTGGGGAAAAAATGCACCATGGTAGTGAAGCTTTGCAAGGCGGGTATTTCCATCTCAGTAACATCAGCGAAGAAAGTAGGATTGGTAGTTTCCAGAGTAGCCGAAACTGGGTCGTTTGAAAAGTTGAAGAAGGTAATGGGTAATGAGTTTAGGCCACTTACATAGGTATCGGGGAATAACAAGGCTTCTGCGGAAGCGGGGAAAGCTCCGGATAAACCGGGTACGCTATACTTTACTCCCTGAAGGATCTCTTTAGTGGAGTTGTTCTGGAGAAAGAGTACTAATTCCAGATTTGGCATTTGCCAGCTTGAATTCAGATTGAAAGTGAGAGTTTCGGTTACGGATTCTCCAGTATTGAGAGTAATCGCTGTACCTGAGGCGCTGGGGGCCATCATTCGGTTTACATAGTCCAATTGGGTCTGTCCCTGCCAGTTTTGTTGAATATTGGATTCTGTAATGTAGGAGCGTAGAAAGACATTGGTATTGGTATCGGCTTCTGGTTTAGATACAGTTACATCAACCGTGAGCACACCGCTTTCGTAATATCCTTCAGCGGTTATAGTGTATTTCGAAGGAATTGCCAGACGAGCGTTTACTCTTGGCAGATAGGTTGAATACAAAGATTGGGTATTACTTCCGCCCTCATAGACGTTCAATCCATCAAACAAAGCAGATGGGAAGTTGCTAATTCCATAGTAGTTGTTTCTGGTATTAGAGTAAGTATTGGCGTAGCTATCGCCATTGTGGTTCTTGACCACGGCTACATTGATACCGGCATTCAGCAAGTCATGGGCACCCATTGATGCACCGGGACAATAGGGACACCAGGTACCGGTGCCGATTTCCAGTACTACCATTTCTCTGGGAACTGCCCAGATAAAAGTCATCGATACTAAAAGCATCAATAATACAAGAAATTGTTTCATTGCATTTTTCCTCGTGTTTTTTTTTGTAACATGCATATAAAATAAGCAAGATTCGAGCCGTTTGCAATCAATTTATTCGTCTGATCAGCAAAAACTTTGCTTAGGGATTGATTCTATGTATCTTGTAATAATAAGATAAATGCTATATGGAGTTGCTTGTGAAAGATAAACTAAATACAATATTCACAGACATAAAAGCCAGGCACGATGCAGTGTTGGGAGATCGTGCTTTTAGAGATAGAAATGCTTGGCGTAGTAAAGCAGAGAATGAGGATCTGATGCGTTCCCGCTTTGCAGTGGATCGCGATCGTATCTTGTATAGCGGGGCTTATCGGCGTTATCATGGCAAGACTCAAGTGTTTTCATTCACAAATCTCATCGATGAAGAGATGACCAATCGTAATCTTCACATAGCTTATGTATCGCAGATTTCACGTACTATTGGCAAGTACCTGGGCTTGAATACAGAACTGATTGAAGCGATAGCGTTGGGTCATGATCTGGGGCATTGTCCCTTTGGTCACGATGGTGAAAAAGCTTTAAGTCAATGCTGTCATGATGCTGGAATAGGACACTTTCATCATAATATCGAGTCACTGCATATAGTGGATCATATCTCCAGCAAGGGCAAGGGATTGAATCTCACTTTTCAAGTGCGGGATGGTATCATATCTCACGACGGTGAAGTGCATAATACCCGATTGTGCCCCAAGGGAGATAAAAACGAAGTTGATATCCAAGCCTACATCAGGGCAAAGAAGTCAGGGGACGGGATGCAATGGATGCCGGCAACCCTGGAAGGCTGCGTCGTTCGCATTACTGATACTATCGCTTACATCGGCCAAGATATTGAAGACGCTATTCGATACAATATACTGAAACGAGAAGAATTACCGGTTGAACAAGTAAAGTACTTGGGCAATACAAACAGTCAGATCATTGAAACCCTGATTAAAAGCGTGATAACAAATAGTTATGAGCAGGATTTCATTGCTTTTGACGAAGAGACCTCACAGCAACTCTTGGAACTGAAGAAGTTCAACTATCGACGCATTTACACCGATGAAAACGTAAAACAGTCCAATGCGGTTATCCACCGCACAATGCGGATAATGTTCGAGAAGTACATGGATGATGTAGAGAAGAACAATACCGATTCCAAAATACATAAACACTTTCTCAACCACAAGAACGATCAGTATCTGGAATCCTTCCAAGCAGCCGAAAAGGTGCGGGATTTTATTGCGACCATGACTGATCGCTATTACAATGAAGAGGTTAAAGCATATATGTTGCCTTGGCGAGGCTGAGGGAATCAGACAAGCCCATAAGCGAGTGCTGCTATAACTGAGTCTAGACAGGAGAAACGAAATTGCACCTTGACAAACAGTGAACAGATCATAACGTATAACAACAAAGAAGGTTCAGAAGGAGACGACCATGAAAAGAAGCATGCTATTAGTTTTGATCATCGCTCTAAGTTTTGGTATCTATGCACAATCAGCAAAACAAGAAGCCTTGCAAAGCTTGGAAGAAGCTTTTTAGAACCATTCTTATAGTAAAAAATACCCTGCATGCTAATAAACTGTGCAGGGTATTTTTTTCATAACACTTCAGCGATATCCTTTGGAAGATTGTGTGCATAAGTAGTTGATAAACAGCTGTATATGACAATGCAAAAGCATGATATCAGAGCATACGAGCGCCCAGTTCAGAGGTAAAGCAGTACTTTTTTGTGGACAATATACTGATGCATAATAAAATGACATACAGGAGAATATGATTAGTTTCCCGTAGTGTATGCTGTGCAGGTTTTCGTCCCCTCAGCATTACATAAGAACGCGGCAGATCATAAATGGGAGTAATCCACTGCTACACAACCAAAGTGGCTTCCAAAATCCCCAATGATAGAGCATACTGGAGAAAATGAAAGGACTAGTTATGAAAAGCGACGCGGATAATCCGCTTTCTAGAATCAGGAATATCGGCATCATGGCACACATTGATGCCGGAAAGACAACTACTACAGAACGCATATTGTATTATACCGGATTTCTGCATAAAATGGGCGAAGTGCATGATGGGAATGCTTTTACAGACTGGATGGAACAGGAGCGTGAACGCGGAATTACCATTACTTCAGCAACAGTCAGTTGCCCTTGGAGAGAGCATCAGATAAACATTATTGATACCCCAGGCCATGTAGATTTCACTGCTGAGGTAGAACGTTCATTACGCGTTCTGGATGGTGCAGTAGGAGTGTTTTGCGCCGTAAGCGGGGTAGAGCCTCAATCTGAAACGGTATGGCATCAAGCCGACCGATATCAGGTTCCTCGCTTGGCATACGTGAACAAGATGGATCGCATTGGTGCGGATTACGATAATGTGATAAATATGATTCACGAACGGCTGACCACCAAAGCCTGTGCAATAAACATCCCAATCGGCAAAGAAGATTGCTTTGAGGGTGTGATAGACCTGATTTCTATGGAAGCTTGGTATTTTGATCCTCTTACTCAAGGATCTCAGACGTCACACATACAGATCTCTGACAAGATGCTGGAGGAAGCACAGATAGCCAGGGAACATCTGCTTGAGAGTATTGCAGAATTTGATGATGAATTGATGATGCTGGTCTTGGAAGGCGAAGAAGTTCCAGCCGAATTGATCAGAAGAGCAATTCGCAAAGGAACCATAGCTCATGGCTTTATCCCTGTATTATGTGGATCATCCCTGAAGAACAAGGGTCTTCAATTGCTTTTAGATGCAGTGGTGGACTTTTTGCCCTCGCCCTTGGATATTGGGGACACTCATGCCATAGATCCAGACAGCCATGAACCGGTTTATCTGGCGGCAGATCCTGATGATCATTTTGTGGGAATGGCATTCAAAGTTCAGATTGATAAATATGTGGGACGCCTGATTTATGTGAGAGTATACAGTGGAACCCTGAAAAAAGGCGGAAGTTTCCTGAATATGAGCAACGGCAAGCGAGAACGGGTAGCCAGAATCCTGCAGATGATGAGCAACAAAAAGAATGACATAGAGTATCTGCATGCGGGGGATATCGCTGCTATTGTGGGCCCGAAGTTTTTGGTAACCGGAGACACCATCACAGACGGCAACATCAATGTGGTATTATCCAAGATGCATTTCCCGGACTCTGTGATCTCGATTGCTATAGAACCCAAGACCAAAGCGGATCAGGATAACCTTTCCAATGCTCTGGTTCGTTTACAGGAAGAGGATCCCACCTTCAAGGTACATGTGGATAAAGATAGCGGACAAACCTTGATTTCTGGAATGGGAGAATTGCATCTGGACATTATTGTGGACCGGATCAAACGGGAATTTGGAATTAGCGCAAATGTTGGTAATCCTCAAGTGTCATACAAGGAAAGCATCACACTGATGGTACAGACATCCGAGGTTTTCCAGCGTGAGCTTAATGGGAAGGGCAATTATGCTTCCGTAACCTTCCGGCTTAGCCCCATACCATTGAAAGATATTAGCGAGGATCAGAAGAACAGCTTCAAATGCTCCGTGGATCCGGAAAAAATACCTCAGGAATACTGGAAAGCAATCGAAGAAGCAGCCCTTGCGGCTCTTTCCGATGGGCCTTTGATCAGCTCTAGTGTGGAGCGCGTAGCTATAGAACTGGTGGATGGCGATTATAATCCGGTGGATTCCAATGAACTGGCCTTCAGGATTGCCACATCTATGGCGATTTGCAAAGGTTTGAGACAGGCAAAACCAGTTATAATGGAGCCTATTATGATGCTTACGGTGATCTCCCCCGATGATTTTGTGGGTGACATCATTTCCGATATCAACGCCAAACGGGGCAAGATCGAAGTAATGCGCAAGCACAATGATTATCAACAGGAAGTAGTAGCTGAGGTACCATTATCAGAGTTGTTTGGTTATTCCACCAGAATCCGTAGTTTATCTCAGGGGCGGGCAATTTATGCCCTTGAGTTCAAGAAGTTTGAAATAGCACCATCTCAGGTGCAGAGAGATGTGTTACGCAGGATACGAGGTTATGCAGAATAAACTTGACAAGCGATTCATCAAAAACGATCTTGTAACAAGAAACAAAATTACCGAGGAGGTGGATATGACTATCGATCTTACTTTTGAAGGAAACATTGCTGCCATGAAGATCGACGGCATTCTAAATAGCGAGAATGCCCACATCTTGCAGGAAAAGCTTACTGAAGTTATGCAGAGCAATGCTACTCTATTGGAATTGGATCTACTTGATTGCCGCAACATATCTTCCACAGGAATCGGCAAAATACTCTTATTCTACAAGGATTTTATCTCCAAAGGCGGTGAGATTGAGGTGGTTCGCAGCTCCAACAGTGTCTATGATTTATTTAGCATGTTGAAGCTGAACCAGCTATTTACGGTAAATCTTAGCTGAAGAAATGACCAACCAGGGAAGGATCCTGGTAGTTGACGACAGCATCGCGATTGTCAACTCCCTGGAAGCAATATTGGGTATCAGTGGCTACAAGGTGGACACCGCATACAGCGGTAGTGATGCCTTGCGAAAGATTCATCAGATAGACTATGATTTGGTGATCTGCGACATCGAAATGCCGGGTTTGTCGGGCTTGGAGTTTCTGGGCAAGGTTCGTGAAGAATACGACCGGAATCTGGATGTGATACTAATGACCGGATATCTGGAACACGATTATTTCATCGAAGCCATTCGCTTGGGTGCCAGCGACTTCATCCGCAAACCTATAGAGACCAAGCACATGATCAGTTCCATCCGGGAATTGATTTTCAGAAAACAGAACCGCAATGATAGATCAGAGTTTTTCGGCCATTTGGACAAAGCAAAATTCCATTTCGAGTTGCCCGCCAAGGATTTCTCCAAATTTGGGGTTTCCAAAATGTTTAGTAATTTCTTGCGGCAATACTACCGGATAAACTCCAAGGTTATCAATGAGCTTTTGATCTGTGTGGATGAGATGATTTACAATGCCTACATTCACGGAACTCTGAAACTCAGTGTTCAAGAGCGAGATCTTAATCATGATGCCTTACAGGCCATTATACAAAAAAGGATGGAGAATCCCGAGATTAACCGCAGGAAAGTGATGTTTGGCTTTGAAGTGGACAATCTGCAGCAGAACATAGAGATATGCGTGCAGGATGAGGGAGACGGCTTTGAATATGAGTATTGGATGGAAATCATCCGTAAAGAACAGATATTCGAAATTGAAGGGCATGGCAGGGGTTTGGCAATGCTTTATCACCTTAGTGATGAGATGAGCTTTGATGATAAAGGAAGATCTATAAGAA
Organism: Candidatus Cloacimonadota bacterium; assembly: GCA_028706475.1. Classification (NCBI taxonomy): domain Bacteria; kingdom Pseudomonadati; phylum Candidatus Cloacimonadota; species Candidatus Cloacimonadota bacterium. Next base: position 17,005 of record JAQWBI010000028.1, on the reverse strand, counting down.
TTAGAAAAAGCCTGATTTGTCCTGATGCAGATTAAAGCATTTGAGCTGGAAAAAGAATTTCCCACAGTACCCCATGCAGATTTTGCCTTTCTTCTGTGCAATCTGAAACACTGCACTCCTGGTCAACTCGCCATAGAACAAACACTTAGTCCCGATGAAGCCGATGCCCTGAAGAGATGGCTGGCACGCGTACAATCAGGAGAACCGCCACAATATGTGGTTCAGAAAGCTTGGTTCTACGCTTTGGAATTGTACGTGGATCCCAGAGTATTGATACCTCGCTTTGATACGGAGGTATTGGTGGAGGCTCTGATCCCGCATCTCGTAGACAACGCGAAAGTGTTGGAAATAGGCGTGGGATCCGGAGCGATATCCTTGGCCTTAAAACAAAGCAGACCGGATCTGCAAATAATAGCCACAGATATAGATGCTAAAGCTTTGGAAGTAGCAAGAATAAATTCCAATAACCTGAATCTTCCCATCAAACTGCTAAATGCAGACCTTTTTCCCGAGAATGAGCATAGATTCGACGCGGTAGTTTCCAATCCTCCTTATATCAGTCCTGAAGAGTATTCTGATCTGGAAGAATCGGTTAGGGATCATGAGCCCAAAATCGCCTTACTTGCTGCTGATAATGGTCTGGAGTTTTACAAACGCATTTTGGATAAAGTGTCCCAGTATCTTTCGCCGGGAGGGATACTGGCTTTTGAACATGGTAGCAGACAGCAAGCTGATTTACTACACTTGACAGAATCTGCAGGCTTCAAAATACTGCAGAAAGGACGTGATCTGGCCGACCGAGATCGTTTCCTGATCGCCAAACTAAAGTAAATCCCAAGAGGATACAATGGATAAATTCATCATCGAAACCAGCCGAGATTTAAGCGGCAAAATCTATGTTAGCGGTTCTAAGAATGCAATTTTACCGGTCATGGCAGCTTGCCTTCTGGCCCCCGGAAAGTCGGTACTAAAGAATGTCCCCATGCTTATTGACCTCAAGACTATGGCTCATTTGCTACGAGTAATTGGCGCCAGAGTGGATTACGACAAGGATTCCATGAGCATAGACAGCAAAGATGTCTGCTATCCTGAAGCGCCTTATGAATTGGTGAGCAAGATGAGAGCATCGATCTATGTATTGGGTCCATTGCTGGCTCGTTTGGGTAAGGCCCGTGTATCATTTCCCGGGGGCTGCGCCATTGGTACCCGTCCCGTAGATCTGCATCTGAAGGCTATGGAGGCTTTGGGTGCCGAGATCGAGATTGAACATGGCTATATAAATGCGACATGCAAAGTACTGAAGGGAGCCGATATCCATTTTGAAAAATCCTCAGTAGGAGCCACGATTAATGCTCTGATGGCGTCAGTTTTGGCCAAGGGCACTACCCGAATGTTCAATGCGGCAATGGAACCCGAAGTGGACAGTACGATAGACTTTTTGAACAAGATGGGCGCTTCGATTAATGGTAAGGGAAGCACTTCACTGATAATTGAGGGAGTGGAAGAACTGTTCCCCGTACAGATGGAGATGATCCCGGATCGTATTGAAGCAGGTACTTTCCTGATCGCCGGAGCTCTTTCCACGCAACCCGTCACGGTGTGTGGATGCAATCCGGAGCATTTGACTGCGCTTCTGGACAAACTACGAGAGACAGGCTGTGAATTGCAGATTGCAGACAAGGATATCACCGTGATTCCCCCCAAAGAGATCAAAGCTACCAACATCCTTACGCTTCCGCATCCCGGATTTCCTACTGACCTTCAGGCGCAATTCACGGTACTGATGTGTTTGGCAAAAGGCGTTAGCTATATTGAAGATACAGTTTTTCCCGATCGGTTCATGCATGTTGCAGAACTGAACCGTTTACAGGCGGATATTCAAATGCAGCGAAACGTTGCAAGAATAAACGGAGTAAATAACCTTAGTGGCGCAGAAGTAATGGCTACAGACTTGCGAGCAAGCGCTGCATTGGTATTGGCGGGCATGGTTGCAGAAGGTACTACTACGGTATCGCGTATCTATCACATCGATAGGGGTTACGACCGTATAGAAGAGAAGTTAAAAGGCATTGGCGCCGAGATCAGACGAGAGCAGGGATAGCATAGCGGTATACATATGTCCAAGGTCTTTACGGGGAATTCCTGCCCTAGACTGAAGCCAATCTACTACTTTAGTTCCTGAAGGTTCTTCCATACCTCCGGAGCTTGCTCAAACAGTGAACGGTTGAAGTCGCAGGGCAATTCGGAACATTCTGCACAGGTATTGTATCCTTTTGAAATCACACAATCGCGGATAGGGCATATGAGGCACCAAGCAAACTTGATGCCCTCTTTACGACAACCACTGCAATTGATATCCTGGATGTTCAGTTGATTCTGGTATCTTTCAGACCACTCTTTTGCTACTCTCTCACGGTGAGCGTTGTCGTTGTTGATAGTAGCTTGATATGATTCGCATGTAGCGCAGTCTATCCCGCAAGCTGCAATCATCTTATTCATATTATCTCCTTTTGCCGATGGAGCCGTATCTTCGTGGATTTGGCCATCATCCGGCAGCTTATATGGTTCCTTCAGGAAGAATGGTTTCAGCATAGAATGTGTTATTGCCCTACTTGGGCATATCCACCAACAGCGCAGGCAAAGCAGGCATCGATCTGCAAACTCCATTTTCCCATCCTTTAAAGTGATATTCTGGATAGGGCATTGCTGTACACAAAGTCCACATTGTGTGCAATCGCTGTGTACCCGCCAACGCCGGGAAGCTTGATGAGCGCTGTACTTTTCGAATCTGGCAAATGCATAAACAGTCCTCGCAGAGGAATATCTGCCAGTCTTCTTTTAGTCCCGGAGCATATTTCTGCTGCACAAAACTTCACCATTTCTGCACTTTGCGTATAGCGCCCGAAAACTTTTGCAGGACTTGCCGTGCCAAAGCAATTGGGGGCATCACATAAAGCTGTTCATGTTTGAGGCGGTAACCGAGCTTCGCTATTATATCCTGAATCTTATAAGTGGATCCCGTATTGGCAAAAGAGCTTCCAGCGGTCTTGAAGAGGAAGTAGTTTTTACGCATTGAGGGTAGTGTTCTCAGAAAATCATACACTATCTTGGGAGCGTCCATGGCATGAATGGGAAAGCCAACAAAGTCTCAATTATCATAATCAGGTTTACTCAGACCTTGGGTAATGTGCTCCATAGGGATAAGCGTATATTCAGCATCGTTTGAGATAAATTCATTTCTTAGAATCTCAGCGATGGCACGTGTATTTCCGGTGCCACTGAAACAAATCATCAGGATACGCATACCAAACCTTCTTTTCATTACTGGGTTGAATTTATTAACAAGAATGATCTACTGCTCCATACTGTCAATAACGATCCCCTGTACTTTAAGGCAGATTTTGGTAGATTGATGCGAAGTATCCACAGAGGAGAAGAGCGATTGATCCTCTCTGTGCTATGTAGAGTTCAACCTGATATAAAGCCGTTATCAAGTAGTGGTCACTCGATGATCACCCGATAATATCTGCTTCAAGTATAGATTATCGGTTGAGCAAGGCACGTGCTGAAGGTGTTGATGTAATGATAATTTCCTCTATTCCTGATAACAGCTGTATGCACGGAAAATAACAGTAGTGAAGTAAGCATAGTAATATGGTGACTCGCTCTCTACCAGACATGATGCGGGGAGAATTAACTTGACAGGATTCACCTTATCTCAAACAATAACATAAAGAATAAATATCAATAGGTAGATATGCAGCACGATACGAAAATATTGGCATTGTTGAGGCAGGAAGTAGTTCCGGCACTTGGTTGTACGGAACCTGCAGCTGTAGCTTTAGCGGGTGCATACGCAGCCAGTGTGTTTCCTGGAACATTCGATGAAATCACTTTAATAGTTAGCCAAAGCATCTTGAAAAACGGCATGGGTGTTGGGATTCCCAATACGGGGTTAATCGGCTTGGAAATAGCTGTTGCGTTGGGTTTGATCGTAGCAGAACCGGACAAGAAACTGCAAGTATTGGGCGATCTTAGTCCCGATCAGGTAGTAGCAGGAAAGAAGCTGGCAGAGAATATATCCATCCAGCTGTATCCCGGTGATGATAAAGTATATGCTGAAGTGATTATCCAGAATAAAGAGCACAGGGCCAGAGCCATCATACGCTGGCGTCATTCCTTTTTACACAAGCTGGAGCTCGATGACAAGGTACTTCAGTATCAGGATATGGGTTATGAAAGCGGATCGACCATTATCCCGCCATCAGGGCTGAAGCTGATAGATTATTATCAGTTTTGCGCTATGTCCGATTACAACACTCTGCTCACATTGGATTTGGGAGAGAAGATCAACCGCAGAATTGCAGATTTTGGTATGGACGAAAGCATGGGTATCTCAGTGGGAAAAATGATCATGCAGCAGATCGAACAAGGGCTTTTGGGCGATGATATTCATCATTGGGCTATGGCTCTCACTGCTGCAGCAACGGATGCTCGGATGAGCGGATGCAATTTACCAGTGATCTCAAATACCGGCAGCGGAAACCAGGGTCTTTCCATCACTTTGCCCATCATAGCTGCAGCCGAGAAGTTAAACAGCAGTCATGAAAATCTGGTGCGCGCTTTAGCGATGGGTCATTTGGTTAGCGTGCATATGAAGTACAAGATTGGCCTTTTATCATGTCTTTGCGGTTGCCTGTCTGCCGCTGCGGGTGCTGCTAGCGGTATCGTTATGTTGTTGGGGGGAAACTACACAAATGTGGAGTATGCCATCAAGAATATGATCGGAAACACAGCCGGTATGGTATGCGACGGGGCTAAAGAGGGCTGTTCCCTGAAGGTGGCGACCAATACCTCTGCAGCAGTTCAAGCGGCGTTGCTTGCTCTTATGGGTAAATGCATCTCCGCAAACGATGGCATAATAACAGACGATATCGATGAGACCATAGACAACTTGGCGGAATTTGCAAATAGCGGGATGCAGAATGCTGATTCAACCATTTTGAATATAATGATAAATAAGAAGAACCATAAAGAGGAACACAATGTCTGACAAACCTTTTGTTGCAAAACTAGCAAACGTATTACCGCCTGATCCCGTTTTTGAACCGGGTATCCGCAGAGCGCCCGACAGGGGTTTGAATCTGTCCAGGAAGGAGATCAAACAAGCGCTGAAAAACGCTTTACGCTACATCCCGTCTGAGTTGCATACCAGAGTAGCTCCGGAGTTTTTGTCTGAGTTGAAGAGTATGGGTAGGATCTATGGTTATCGTTGGAGACCCCAAGGTCGCCTGACAGGAAAACCGATTGACGAATACAAGGGCATAACGCAGGCAAGAGCCATGCAAGTGATGATAGACAACAACCTGGATTTCGATATAGCTTTATATCCTTATGAACTGGTAACTTACGGTGAAACCGGACAGGTATGCCAGAACTGGATGCAATATCGGCTGATAGTTCAGTACTTGGAAGCCATGACGGACCACCAGACTTTGGTTGTGTCCAGCGGCCATCCCGTAGGTTTGTTTCCTTCCAGGCCGGAAGCTCCCAGAGTAATATCCACAAATGGTTTGGTGATCGGAAAGTGGGATAATCCCGAAGATTTTAAACGCCTAACAGCTTTGGGGGTGGCAAATTACGGTCAGATGACTGCCGGTGGCTGGATGTATATTGGACCCCAGGGCATAGTTCACGGTACTTATATCACATTATTGAATGCGGGCAGAAAATATCTGGGGATTCCCGTTGATAAAGATCTGGGCGGGGTTTTATATGTCTCTTCCGGTTTGGGCGGTATGAGCGGAGCTCAGGCAAAAGCGGTCGAAATAGCCGGAGGCATTGGTATCATCGCAGAGGTGGATTATTCCCGCATCAAGACCAGGCATTCTCAAGGCTGGGTTTCCAGAGTCTCTGCTAATTTACCGGAGATATTCACTTGGGTGGATGAAGCCAGAAGGAGCAAACAGGCACTATCCATAGCCTATCATGGCAATATCGTGGATTTGTTGGATTATTGCAATAGGAAGGATATAAAAGTAGAATTGATCAGCGATCAGACATCTTGTCATGCTGTGTACGAAGGTGGTTATACACCTGTAGGGCTTAGCTTTGAAGAAGGGCGAAAGCTGCTTGCAGGTGATCCAGCTGAGTTCAAGGAAAAAGTGGATGAATCCTTGAAGAAGCATTTTCAAATCATAAATTCTCTTACCCGAAAAGGAGCACATTTTTGGGATTATGGCAATAGCTTCATGGCTAGTGTTTTTGATGCGGGAGTGCACGAAATTGCCAAGAATCCCGATAATACCAATGATGGCTTCATCTGGCCGTCCTATGTGGAAGACATCATGGGACCGATGTGCTTTGATTATGGTTATGGACCCTTCCGCTGGATTTGTCTCTCTCGAAAAGATGCAGATCTTAGAGCTACTGACAAAGCTGCTGCGGAGCTGATAGACCCTCAGCGAAACTCTATGGATAGAGATAATCATCATTGGATCTGTAGTGCAGAGGAAAACGCTCTGGTTGTAGGCACAAAAGCCCGTATCCTCTATGCTGATGAGGAAGGCCGGGTTCGCATTGCTTTGAAGTTTAACGAGATGGTACGCAAAGGCGAGATTGGTCCGGTGATGTTGGGCAGAGATCATCATGATGTCTCCGGTACAGATTCACCTTTCCGCGAAACTGCCAATATATATGATGGATCAAACCTGATGGCCGATATGGCTACACAATGCTTTGCCGGGAATGTGGCCAGAGGGATGACCTTGGTGGTACTGTCCAATGGCGGTGGTGTAGGAATTGGTCGCAGCGTGAACGGCGGTAACGGTATAGTGCTTGACGGTAGCGCATATATGGATGAAGTGGTTCGCAAAGCATTGTCCTGGGACGTTATGGGTGGAGTAGCTCGCAGAGCCTGGGCTCGAAATACCGGGGCTATTTCTACTGCGAGTCAGTGGAACGAAAAGCACTCTTCGGAGGGGGCTATTACGATCCCTGAGCCAGCTGATGATGAGTATTTGGAAAGCCTGCTATAGCAGGGAAGGACGTATGTGACGTGCTGAATCAGTTTGTGAAAGCGATGAAGGCAGAGGGTCTTCCAGACATGCTTATCCGCACTTTTTCTTCCTATTATGAAGCATTGTGCGGCGGAAAGATGGGAAAGATAAGCGAATCTGACATTACAGCACCTCAAAGTGATTCCCTGGTACATTACGATGATCTTGAAAGCGAAAACACAAATAAACTATTGAAGCACATCGCAGTTATAAAGTTAAACGGGGGTTTGGGAACCAGTATGGGGCTTTCCAAAGCAAAATCCCTGCTTCCGGTAAAAGGCAATATGAACTTCCTGGACATCATTACGCGTCACGTTCTGGCGCTAAGATCGGGAAGTGGTTATGATGTTCAATTGATATTCATGAACAGTTATGCCACGCATCAGGATACTATGGATTACCTGGCAAAGTATCCGGATTTGATAAATCAGGATTTGCCGATAGCCTTTGTACAAAACAAGTTCCCCCGGATTCTTCAGGGTACCTTGGTTCCATTTGAGAGCAAGGACAAAGATCAACGCTGGAATCCACCGGGTCATGGTGATCTGTACACAGCCATATCCACTTCGGGTATTCTGGATGCCTTGATATCCAAAGGCTATCGTTATGCTTTCGTTTCAAATTCGGACAATCTGGGTGCGGTAGTGGATCCATCAATCGCAGCGTACATGGAAAAGCACGACGTACCTTTCCTGATGGAGGTCTGTGAACGCAGCGTTATGGACAGCAAGGGCGGTCATTTGGCACAGGACAAAGAAGGCAATCTGCTTTTGAGAGAGATAGCGCAATGTCCTCAGGAAGATCTTCCTGCGTTTCAAGACATTGAAAAGTATAAATACTTCAATACCAATAATCTTTGGATAGATTTAAAAGCTTTGGAATGGCACTTGATCAGTCATGAAGGGTTGATGTTGCTGCCTTTGATTGTGAATCCCAAAGTAATCCAAGACCAGAAAGTGTATCAATTGGAAACTGCCATGGGAGCGGCGATCAGCAGTTTCAAGAGGTCTAAGGCATTGGTCGTTCCCAGACAGCGCTTTGCTCCGGTGAAGAAGACAAACGATTTGCTGGCAATATGGTCTGACCTCTATGAACTGAACGAGCAATATCAGTTGAAGTTGAGACGGGGAATTGAGAAGATCCCTTATATAGAGCTTGATCCCCGTTATTATGGGAACATCGATCAGATGCGCAGTAGATTTGCTGATATTCCTTCACTTGCTGGTTGTAAAGAGTTAAAAATCGAAGGCGATGTGAGCTTTGGGGGCGATGTGATCTGTGACGGACGAGTGCACGTGAAAGCGCAAAGTCCCGTCCGGATAAGTAACCGGCTCATAACCGGTGAACTATTTTATGAATAAGGGAGATCAATTTGGTTTCGAAAGCTACTAAGGTTCGTTTAGGTGTGTTTTTGGCGATAGGGAGTTTGTTGATCCTTGTCTTTGCAGCGGCTGTAGCTGGTAATCGTCTAACGCAAAAGTGGGATACTTATTACATTGAATTTGTGGATTACCCGGTTAGTGGTTTGCAAGTGGGTGGTACCGTGAATTATCAGGGCATCAAGGTAGGCCGTGTGGAAGACATCAAGATTGATCCTCAGAATGTGTTAAAAGTGAAAGTAACGATCAATATTGAGCCCGGTACACCGATCAAAGAAGACACTGAAGCTGTATTGACTCTTGTAGGTATAACCGGTCTGAAAGCAGTTGAAATCCGTGGGGGTACAAACGAAGCCCGCACCATCAATCCTGGCGGCCAAATCAAAGCGGGATCCACCATGATCGACGACATTTCCGAACGAGCAGTTTCAATAGCGGAAAAGATCGATTTGATCGCAAGCAACATTAACGAAATTACCAGTGAACAGAACCGTGAAAATCTGGCCAAAATTCTTAGAGAAACCGGCTTGATTCTGGAGACTACCAGTTCAAAGCTCAGCAACACCCTGGATTCCTTTTCTCGCATAGCCAATAATACTGCAGACCTAACAGAGGATCTGAGCAAGAACATTGATTTTATTTCACAGAACCTTGCGGGAAACATCGACGATATCTCGGAAAGTGCGATGGGATCTCTGGAAGACATTGCCAATATTGTGAATGAAGAGTTGGTGATGATTACGAGGAATCTGAACCAGAATGTGAACGATATCAGCGAACAAGCTGAGTTGTTGATACAGGATACCAGATTTCACATGAATAACATAGGTCAAAACACCAATAGTCTGGTGCTGGAAAGCACTCAGCAGATTTTGGATGTAAGTGCAAACATCAACCGTTCTCTGGATACGATAAATCAGCTTTTATCATCAGATGAATTCGTATCAATCGTAGAGAACGTAGATGTTCTTTCGGGGCAATTGGCAGAGGCAAATGTGAAAGATATGGTGGTGAATCTGGGCACTACCATCCAACGAACAGGGATTCTGATCAACACTCTGAATCGCACAGTCTTAAGGTCTCAAGACGATCTTGCGGAAACTTTGGAGAACCTGCGTAATGCCACAGAAAACTTTAACGATTTTTCCAGACAAATTTCGGATAACCCTGCAATACTACTAAGAGGTAATTGATATGAGAGTAACAAGAATTATTAAACACTTTTTGTTTTCCGCTGCTATGTTGTTGACTCTGTTGCTAGGCGGTTGCTTCGGCAAAGTGGATAAAGTGATCACAAATTACTATGTCCTCGATTATCAATCCAGTACAGAAAGGCAGGAATTGAGGCAGGATGTATCCAGCGGGAAATCTCTGCAAGTGATGAACAGCAGAATAAACAGGACATACAACCGCAATCAAATAGTCGCCAAAGAGAATTTCTACAGAGTTCGCTTTATGAGTAATGACCTCTGGGCAAATCGCTTGTCGGACGCCATTCCCAACATCATCACACAGCGGTTGAGAACTTATAATATCTTCTCCAACGTCAGCAGGGAAACAGGAGAGTTTGATCCGAATTACTACCTGGAAACCAATGTACTGAACATTGAGAAGCTGGAAGGCAAAGACCCTCGTGCTCATCTGAGAATCGAGTTTGTGTTGCGCGATAGTACTTCAGAGAACGTGGTTCTTACTCATCGCAATGATCGTTATTATCCTCTTGCGGACGAGTCTGTGGTGTATTTGGTTCAGGTGTTTAACAACCTGATCATGGAGGAGACAAACACCTTTGCCGCCTTATGTATCATGCATTTTGCCGGAAGACCGGTACGCCAGACTGGGATCGATTATCGGGATCCTCTTACTGCACCGGAACAGTATATATATCAGCAAATCGAACAACAGGATGAAAATAAAGTATTTGGAGAATTGTATTTAAGCACAAAAGCTCCAATAAGCAACGAAATGCTCTACAGAGTAGAAGGACTCGACGATCTGAACACCATTATTTCTGAGCACGTTGGAGTGTTCAATGCTCCCTTGAATTTGCTGCCAGGGAAATATCGAGTGATCACCGGTTATAACGATGACATACGTATGACAGTGAACGTATATCCTCAGCAAAGAACTGTTGTGGAGCGAAATTGGTGTGAGCTGAAGGTGAGAATGTTGGATCAATCCCAAAACAAGGTTCGGTTGATCTATGACATTTGGATCCAAAATGAGGATGATTACGGATATACAAAAGTGGGTACAGACTTTTCGCTGAGTGATGATCAGCATGGAATTGAGGAGAATCTGTGGATTCTGCCTCCCGGTAACTACATGGTTACCTTGGGGGGGTACTCCTGGAGTGATTTGAAAGACTTTACTACAGTAAGCTTGAGAAAAGGAGATAGTCACATCTTAACCATTGTGGTGGATCCGAGTAGCTCCAGCGGGAACATTATGGTGGGTGCTGGTGTGCTCTCAGATGATCTTGGAGTGGGCTCAGTCAGGTTTCACAATGGGATAATTCATGCTAATGTGAATCTATCGGCAGACAACACCATAGACAAAGATGATCCGGCTTATGCATTAAGCTTGTTTGGTACTTTGGACAACACCATCGATCACGACTTCCGTCCCTTCCATCTGAATATGCGTAGTATCTACGATATCGGAGCTAATTTCGCCAAGGATGCGGATTTTAGGATCAATCCCGATACATATTCATTGAAGAATGTATTTCTTATCTACCCTTGGGGTAAACAGCGCGAGCTATTGAGCAACTTTGCATTCTATATCCGTGGAGATTTGAATACTCATTTTTGGGATGAGTACACACAATTCCCGAACAAGAAGAATTATGTAAAGTACGATAAATCCGGTATTGAGATAGAACGGCTAAGAGATCAGGAAGAAATCCGCTCCAAGATATCTCTCTATCCATTGAAACTAAAGGAAGGCGGTGGCCTCACATATCGGCTCAACTTCAGTCCAAAAAGCTCACTTAGTCTGCGGGGAGGTTACGGTTGGCAGCAGGATTTGAACAACCTGTCTTTCAGCTTTGAAAAGACAGTGGATGAAGGCGGCGTTCTGTATGATGTTTACCGTGAAGCTCCCGATAATTATAATAGAGGGATCGAAACCACAGTTATCTTCTCTTTAGTGAATTTCCTGTCGTTCTTTTCCCTGAATTCCAGTGTTGATGCGCTATTCCCGATTGAGGAATCCGGAGTAATGCCCCGCATTGAAAACGAGAATCAAATCAACCTAAGATTGTATCGTAATGTATCTCTGGAATTCAAGTTGAAACTGGAGTATGATGAAAGCGTAAAACCATGGTGGGTGTATAATTATACATCATACCTGAGAATGAGTCTATTCTACTGATGTATCTAAATTTGTCCAACAATGTACTGATCCTGGAAGGGGATTTTACAAAGTTTACAGTTCCCGAGGCGGAGAAGGAACTGGCGAGATTCCTGAAGGATAATTCTCCGGACAAGATTACCATGATCGACTTGGCAGGAATCCTCTCAATCGATAGCGCCGGAGTGTCATTCCTGGATGAATTACATCTGCACTATGGAGAACAGAGCGGCATCTTGCTCTTCAAAGGAGCGCGTCCTGAAGTGCAAGCTCTCATCAATACCTTCAGCACTATCAAACTAGCTGCTGTAGCTCCAGATCGGCCGATGGGATTCTTTGAGAAAATAGGTGATGATGCCATCAATTCATACCATTCCCTGGTTGAAGCGCTCACGTTGGCCTCAGAGATATTCTATTACAGTGCAACAGGTCTCTTCAACCGTAAGGGCCAACGCAAAGGCTCCACAATTCAACAGGCAGTACTCTTGGGTTCACAAGCCCTGCCAATAGTAGCGCTACTGTCTTTTATCATTGGTTTTATCCTATCCCTGCAATCCGGTGTTCAATTGAGGGATTTTGGAGTAGGAGTGTTTTTGGCCGATCTTTTGGCCATCACCATGGTAAGGGAGATGGGGCCTCTGATTACCTCGATCATTGTAGCTGGACGCAGTGGCAGTGCCATTGCGTCAGAGATCGCCACCATGCAGGTTACAGAAGAGTTGGATGCTCTGCGTATGATGGCATTACATCCCATACGTTTTGTGGTGGTGCCGAAGTTTCATGCTATTACTATAGTAATGCCGATCTTGGTGATGTTCAGCATTTTGGTTGCGGAGTTGGCAGGTGCTGGTATTGCGGTTACGCTGCTGGATACATCCATTGAAACATTCGTAAACCGCTCATTAGAGATACTTACCATCAAAGATGTTATTGTGAGCTTTGGGAAAAGCATCTGGTTCGCTTGGGTGATAGTAATAATCGGATCATTCTACGGATTTCAGGTAAGAGGCGGAGCCGAAGGCGTGGGCCAAGCCACCACAGCATCAGTGGTAAGTTCAATCTTTGCTGTAATCCTGTTTGATGCCATATTCAGTTTGCTGTACCTATGATGAGGGAGGGAATTATCACACCAGAGCCTGTAATCCGCATTCGGGATTTAGTAGCTAAATACGGAGAAACCACCATTCTTGACGGTATTAGCGTAGATATCCTTCCCGGGGAGATTACCGTGATATTAGGAGGTAGTGGTTGTGGTAAAACAACGCTGCTCAAAAACATGCTCAGGCTGTATGAACCAGCTGCGGGAAGCGTAAGCTTTTGGGGAGAAGAAATCCTGAACATGGGGGAGAAGGAGTTTTATGACGTTCTAAAACGCACAGGGATGCTTTTTCAGAATGGTGCTTTGCTCAATTCCATTTCTGTGTACGAGAACATCTCTATTCCCCTGGAAATGCATACCGATCTTTCTCGTAAAGTGATTGATAGAATCATCCGAGTAAAGCTGGATTTGGTAGGATTGGGTCACGCTATATACATGCTTCCCTCAGAGCTTTCAGGAGGTATGAAGAAACGAGCCTCGTTAGCCAGAGCTTTGGCTCTTGATCCTCAGATTCTATTTTGTGATGAACCCTCTGCCGGATTGGATCCGGTTACTTCAGAGTCTTTGGACGCTTTAATATTGAATTTGAAGAATCAGCTAAAGATGACCATAGTAATCGTTACTCACGAGTTGGCTTCTATTCACCGTATTGCCGACAAGATCATTTTTCTTGATGCGGGGAAAATGCTCTTTAGCGGTAGGCTGGAAGAGGCCAAGCGATCAGGTATCCCTCAGATTGACCATTTCTTCGAGGTGGGTAGGTTTTGAACCCGAAGATCATCGTGGCAATGGCTGAAGACCGAGTGATAGGTAGGGATAACAAGATGCCGTGGTATATCCCCGAAGATCTTGCGTGGTTTAAGCAGCATACCCTGGGGGGACCAGTCATTATGGGTAAAAACACTCTGCTTTCGATGGGCGGCACTCTGGTGAACAGAGAAAACATTGTTTTAAGCCGTGATCCTGATTTCAGTGCAGAAAACGCAACCGTCCTACATTCACTGGATGATGCCCTGATGTCATATCCTGATGCTTTTATCATTGGTGGTGCCAGTATCTTTGCTCAGGCATTGCCCTTGGTAAACACATTATATATCACACATATCCACGCCTGGATAGCAGGAGATAGCAAATTTCCGGATTTTTACCCTGAACAGTGGGATAAGCAAGTAGTAAAAGAACTGAAGAGTGTAAGCGGTTATGAACTGAGCTTCTGTATATACAACCGGAAGAGCAGATAGATAGCAGTTATGAAAGGTAAAGCCAAAATCAACATGGTTGATGATGCCAGAGTGCTGATAGTGGATGATGATGTAGTGATCAACATCATAACCAGCATACTGAAGCGGGATAAATATCTCACAGATTCATGCTATAGCGGAGAAGAAGCTTTACAAAAGGTTCGTAAGAACGTTTATGAACTGGTATTGTTGGACGTGAATCTGGGTAGAGGACTGGATGGTTATGAGACCTGTAAACAGCTTCGTGATTCCAATCCTGATCTCCCGGTTATACTAGTAACGGCCAGTCAGGATGATGAATCAGTCAACAAAGGCTTTGAAGCTGGTTCGGCGGACTACATCAAAAAGCCGGTATCTCGATACGGGCAGAAGCATAACGGACGCCGAGTAAAGATAATAATGTCCATCAGCAATTGCTTTGAGCGTAGAAGATATGGATACTTGAATGAAACAAAAGTGGAGATCAATATATGATTAGCATCATTATACGCGTTAAGAATGAAATGCCCATGTTGGAAGCCACTCTTGAGATGATCAGCAAGCAACGCCGCCGTGATTACGAACTGATCTGCGTGGATTCCGGATCCACCGATGGAAGCTGGGAGTTCCTGCAAAATTGCGGAGCAACCACATTGTACCGTATCTCAGCTCATGAATATTTACCGGGAAAAGTGTTGAATGATGCCATCATGCATGCCAAAGGCGAGTATATTGTTTTCAATAATGGTGACGCTATCCCTCAAAACGAAGACTGGTTGGCCGAGATAGTAGCTCCCTTGGAAACAAATCCAGAGCTTGTAGCTGTATATGCAAATCAGATTCCTCGTCCAGATGCTATCTCTATCGTTAAAAAAGATTATCAACGAGCCTTTGGGAATGGCAAAATAGCTTCAAAATGGCGTCATTTTTTCTCTTTTGCTAGTGCCGCAGTGAGAGCAGACATCATTCGTCAATATCCCTTGAATGAGGATTTACATTACTCCGAAGATATTGAGTGGTCGTGGCGCATGAAGCACTTGGGCTTTAGTATTGGATATGTGGAAACAGCTATTGTAGAGCATTCCCACAATTACAATCTGGCTCAGACGGCAAAACGTTATCGTGGTGAAGGAATCGCCGAGGCCTTTATATACAGGGAGCTATACAAGGATGACCCTGCAGATCTATCCTTCTTCAGGTCTGTATTTCTTGCAGCAGTTGCAGAGTTTTGCAGAGACATCATCTTTCTATTTAGGGAAAAGAAAGCCGGATTAATTCCTCAAGCAAAGATCTATCGCTTTACGCAACGCTATTTTGCCTGGCGAGGTAGAACCAGTGCTTTTTACAAACAAGTAAATACCCAGCGTAAAATTCTGGTGAGTTGTCTTGCTTTCGACAATGGTAAATCAGGCATCTCCGATTACATTGTATCCACTGTAAAACAGATGATAAAACTACATGATGTTTATCTGCTGATCCATCCTTCCGATATCGAGGTCTTTCCCCTCCGTGATCCGCATTTACACTTCATAGAGGTTGCTGAATGGATCAAGAAACCCATAATATCAATGCTGTGGCACCTCTACATCCTACCCTGGAGTCCATCCCTCAAACGCTATGATCTGATCTTTCTTCCTGCTGCTAACCGCCGTCTATTTTGCCGTTATAACCACAAAACCATCCTTACTTTCCACGATCTATCCCAGTTTCATATTCGAAGTAAATACGACTTGTTGCGAAACTTCTACATCAAACACATCGTGCCCCACTATCTACATAAGGCCCCGCTAATATATGCCATCAGCGAGAGTACAAAGTATGATCTGAGGCGCTTCTATGGTATTCCCGGCAACCGGATTCATGTAAATTACAATGGATATGATCCCGCAAAGCTGGAGAATCCGGTATCTAAAGATGAGCTGACCCAAAAATATGGGATCAAGGGGAAATATATCCTGTATATCGCTCGTATCGAGCATCCTGGTAAGAACCATCTGAACTTGTTGAAAGCCTACGAGAAACTACCGGAGAGTATTAGAAAAGATTATGCTTTGGTGTTGGGCGGATCGATGTGGAGTGGGGGAGAAGAAGTGAAACGATACTGGCAAAAGATGCCGGACAAAGCCCGAGTAATTTTCTGTGGGTTTGTGAACGGATCAGATCTGGCAGGATTGTATAAACATGCCTCTCTGTACGTATTCCCCTCTTTGTATGAAGGATTTGGCATTCCTTTATTGGAAGCTTTTGCCGCCGGAATTCCCGTGGCATGTTCAAATACATCATCGTTACCAGAGATCGGGAAAAACGCGGTGCTTACCTTCAATCCCAAACGTCCCAGGGAGATATGTACAGCAATGCAGAGCATACTACTCAGCCCGACTTTAGCGGATGAACTGAAGGCAAAAGCATATAAAAGACTGGACGAATTCAGTTGGGAAAGGCACGTTAAGCGCTTGTTGGAAACTCTAAAGCTTGGATAACGCGATTGGAGTTCAATTGACCTTCTGGATATTACAGCTACATTCCCCTCTTGGATATCTATACTTGAACCTGATATTATCGGGTTATCATCGAGTGACGACAGGATAATAACGGCTTTATATCTGCTTCAAATCTCCTTCAGTCTCAGGGGAAGGATAATGTGCCGAATACGGAGATTGCCACTCCAAGCTTGACACGGCAGTAGTATCCTTACCTTTTGCCATTTATCCCAATTAATGTACAGGAGTTCATACCACCTATGCTATCTGTCTCTGTTAAAATAAGTTACTAATCTTTCCTACACCTAAGTGCTTGGAAAATGGAGTGTCGCTAGCGAGAAATAGTTCGTATGTCATTATCCAGCTTTGCGATACCCTTTTAGAGCAGATATGGATTTATCCATCTCTTCGATAT
>JAQWBI010000027.1 GCA_028706475.1 Candidatus Cloacimonadota bacterium | reverse complement strand
TCACGGCATCAACAAAGTGGATTGCAGAATTGGCTTGACAATTTATTGGGCTATTATTGGCTAATACTGAGGAGAAAATAATGATAGAAGTTCTCGTTGAAAAATGTATTGGTTGTGGTGCATGTCTCAAAGCTTGCGCTTACGACGCCATCAAGATAAACTCCAAAGTTGCAGAAATCGATATCGACAAGTGTGTGCTGTGCGGAGCCTGCGTGCAGGCTTGTCCTTTTGACGCTATATTGATCCGTAAAAAGAGCGTGGAGCATGTGGATAAAGCTCAATACTCCGGTGTATGGGTGTTTGCGGAACAGCGTGAGGGTGTGATTGCCGGAGTGTCTCACGAACTTTTGGGCAAGGGCAGAGAATTGGCCGATCAGTTATCCTGCGATTTGACTGCGATCCTGCTGGGCTACCAGCTCAACGGTCTGGCCGAAGAATTGATAGCCTACGGAGCGGATCAGGTTATTAGCATCGATGATCCTGCCCTGGAGCATTTCAGGGATGAGAAATACAGTGAAGCTATGATATTCTTGGCCGAGAAGTATTATCCTGAGATCATTCTGGCAGGCGCTACAGTGACCGGCAGAAGCTTCATCCCCAGAGTGGCAATCAAGCTGAATACAGGCTTAACTGCAGATTGCACCGGATTGGCCATCGACGAGGAAAGCGGCAATCTCTTGCAGACCCGCCCTGCTTTTGGTGGCAACATCATGGCTACCATCATTACGGCAAACAGCCGTCCGCAAATGGCTACAGTACGGCACAAAGTAATGAATCCCCTGCCGCGGGACGATTCTCGCAGCGGTGTTATTATCCGTGAAGAATACAGCTTTGATCTCGAAGAAGATAGATGTAAATACATATCATTTGAAAAAGAGAAGACAAATCTGATCAATATCACAGACGCAAACGTGATCGTCTCTGGGGGAAGAGGAATCAAGGATTCCAAGAATTTCGCTATGATCGAAGAGCTTGCAGAGGCTTTGGATGGAGCGGTTGGAGCATCTCGTGCGGCTGTTGATTCTGAATGGATTGCCTATTCTCACCAGGTGGGACAGACGGGTAAGACCGTGAAGCCCGGAATCTATATAGCTATAGGAATCTCGGGGGCCATTCAGCATTTGGCAGGGATGAGCTCTGCGGATTATATCGTGGCAATCAATAAGGACCCCGATGCCCCGATCTTTAAGGTTGCGGATTTGGGAATAGTGGGAGATCTGTTTGAGGTGGTGCCAAAACTGATAAAGAGGATAAAAGAAGTACGAGCATGAAAATCTTACCTGGCCTCAGCGTAATCTCAAGCGAGGATGTGCGCGAAGGTGTGGTGCTGAATCTGGGAACTGATGAAACTCAAGATGCAGTGCTGGATATCCCCAAAAGCATTGCTTATATTCCACTTATCAATTCTCACGATCACTTGGTAGGCAATTGGGTGCCCAAAGCCGGGGATAATCGCCCCTATCCCAATTCCCATATCTGGGTGGAAGACATGAAGAACTCTTTCAGTTTCCACGAGCGCAACAAATTCTGGCTAAATGACGGCTCTTTTCAGCTTCTCGACCCTGCAGCCCTGGCTGTGGCGAGGTTGGGGGCCTACAAGAACCTCTTTTCCGGCTGTAGTGTAGTGCAAGACCATGGCCCTCTGCAGGATGATCAGTATTATAACTCAATGCCCATAGTGGTATCCCGAAAGTATCGTCAGTGTCACTCCCTCACCCTAGGAAATTGGTGGGGCGGGGAATCCGCTGCCCGGGAGATGGAACTGAGTAAATCTGTGATGCCCTTTATCATTCATCTGGGCGAGGGTACGGACAAGATTTCCAAGGGGGAATTCCCGGAGCTGGAACGGCAGAAACTGCTGCAGGAAAACACCATGATAATACATGGCATAGCATTCACGGAAGATGAGATTATTAGGATAGCAAAGGCAAAAGCCAGTGTATGCTGGTGTCCCACATCGAACTACTATCTGATAGGCGAAACCTTCGATATCGAAGCGGCTCTGAAGCACAATGTGAATGTGGTGATTGGTACGGATTCCACGATGAGCGGAGCAGTGAATCTGATCGCTGAATTGGGGACCATCAGGGAGCATTTTCCGAATTTGGAAACAAAGCAACTATATAGGATGATCACCGAAAACGCTGTGAAAGCGCTGTATCTGGATGCATCATACGGCAAGCTGAATCCCAGCAATACCCGCAATCTGCTGCTCACCGATCAGCTGGAAAAAGATCCCTTCGAGAACCTGATAGGCTTGGATATGGCAGATATCATTTTGCTGATTGTGGACGGTATTCTGCGATATGGAGATAGCAGGTATCTGGATGAATTGCCCTGTGCTGAAGGGGATTATACCATCTTCAGGACGGCAGGCAAAGAGAAATTTGTATATGGAGATCCCCTGGAGATTAATGACCAGATAGACGAAGCTTTGGGTTATCACAAAGACTTTCCTTTTTTACCTTTTTAGAACAAGATGAAGTACTTGGACATCTGCGAGATATTCTACAGTCTACAGGGAGAATCCAGCTACATGGGACGTCCCTGTGTGTTTATCCGCCTGGCTGGATGCAACTTGAATTGCAGCTATTGCGACACCGTATATTCACATGCCAAAGGTACGAAAATGAGCTTCGAGCAGATCTTGAAAAGTGTATCCCGGTATCCGGTGAAACTGGTGGAATTAACCGGGGGTGAACCACTGATTCAGGAGGAGAGCACGGCTCTGATGCAAACCTTGTTGGAGAGCGGGTATACTGTGCTGTTGGAGACAAACGGGACTATCTATCTGGATGAGGTTCCCCTGGATGTAATCAAGATTGTAGATATCAAATGCCCTGGGAGTGGTGAGGGTCTCAGCTTCCAATTTGCCAACCTGAAACTGCTGGCTGCGCACGACGAGATCAAGTTTGTAATAAGCAATTATCCAGATTACTGCTTCGCGCGGGAGATAATCGAGAAGTATCAGCTTGCGGGCAGAATCCTGCATTTCTCTCCGGTTACGGAGCTGTTGCCTGCGGAGCTTTTGGCAGAATGGTTACTTGCAGATGGATTGCCGGTAAAGTTGGGCTTGCAATTACATAAGCTGCTCAACCTCCGCTGATGAGGTGGATAATCTTTACTTCAGCTCCCACAGGAATCTCGGTGCTGTCATAATCGCTTTTTGGGACGAGCTTGCCGTTTATTCTGATGACCAGCATGGGGAAAGTATAATTCATCACCTTTAATGCGTCACGCACAGTCATACCCTCCTGCCAGTCCACAATGTTTCCGTTTATCTTGATGCTGGTATTCATCATTTATCCTTTGTCAATAATTCCAAGCACAGATTGGCCTGCATAGCTGCCACAATCATCACTCGCGGAGCAATGGGTGCAATGCCCTCAGTCGGCTGGGTATGCATATCTCCAATTACATAGAGATTCTGGTCTTGTATAGTCCTGATTTCCTCATTCCTGCCGTATCCGGCCAGTCCTGACGCACAGATGACCGGCTTTTGCGGAAATGTCTGCAGCCAGGTTTCAATGAGCATAGCTTTTTCCTCTGCATTGTCCAGAGCTTCGATCATGATCTCTGCTTCAGCAAAGATGATGGGGAGGTTTTCGGGAATCAGGCGGAGATGGTGCATTTGAAGCTCTATGAAGGGATTAACACGGAGGATATTGTGTTGTAGGGCCGTCACCTTGTGCATGCCTACCTGAGATAGGTCAAATGCCTGACGATTCAGGTTTGAGATTGATACTGTGTCATAGTCTGCTACGATCAATGTGCCGATACCCGCCCGGGCGAGCATTAAGGCAATATTGGAGCCCAATCCTCCCGCTCCAGCGATACCCACTACAGCTTTTTGCCAAAAGGGAAAGGCCTGTGGATCGCGCTCACAGAAGTACTGATCTCTGTTCATGTGCGGATATTTATCTGAATCTCCTGATTGGGGGCAATGTCGCGTAGATTATTCACAATAGCCATGATGCTATCCTTTAGAATATCCTGCACAAAGGGAACAATAAGCACATCCTTACCCCCTACTTTCAGGCTGATCCTGCTGGTGCCGTCCAACACACATTCACTGCGCTTCCGGCGGCCTTGAACGATGTCTCCCGCCATCTGCAAACATGTTCCGCCGCATCTTTGGCAGCATTCCGGATCAGCAGCGGGAAGAATCTCAAAACTATGTGCCAAAACCGTATCACAAAGTGCGGAGACATCCTGAGGTATCCTGAACACATCAAGCTTGTCGTGCTTGAAGTCGCTATTTGTGATGATGTCGCTTATGCCGATGCAGGTGTCGTCAATCAATTCGGTCAATTGGGCTTCGCTGTCGGCACATACTATCTTTGCCATCGGCGCAGCTTTCATACCTTCTATCACCAAGAAGTCTGCGGCAATATGGGGCATGATCTCGTTTAGGGGCAATGATCTGGGAAAGATAAGCGCTGTATCGTAAATCCCGCGGGCAACCGTCAGTTTGCTGCCTGCTTTGATGTGTAATGCGCTGTTCTTTCCAGGAGTATCAGCGCGGAATTTTTCGCTATGGATATCTTTGATGGTGGCAACCGTGTGTCCGCGGCTACAGAGCTCCCGCACCAGATTTACGACAGTGCTTGTCTTTCCGGTGTGATGATATCCAATTACCGCAATAGCTTTCATGATGTCGGCATTACCAGGATCACTACGGTGGCGCTCATCCCCTCTCCGAAACCGGAGATGCCCAATCCCTCTTCAGTAGTTGCTTTTATAGAGATGCAATCGGGATCGCAATCCAGATCGTGAGCGATGTTTTGCCGCATTTCATCCACATAGGGGCTCAGCTTTGGGGCTGCAGCACATATTGTGGCATCCAGGTTTGCGATTTTGTAGTGTCGGGACAGGATCATGTCATAACAGCGTCTTAGGAGGATTCTGGAGTCGATGTCTTTGAAAGTAGGATCGCTATCGGCAAAATGCTGCCCAATATCACCCATGGCCAAGGCTCCCAATAAACCGTCACAGATGCTGTGAATCAAGACATCTGCATCGGAATGGCCCAAAAGCCCGGTATGATGGGGAATGTGTACGCCTCCAAGGATCAGCTTGCGCCCTTCCACAAGGCGGTGAACGTCGTAACCCAATCCAATTCTCATTATTCTAATCCACCGTTATCGATTTTGATACATTCTTGGGTACATCGGGATGCACTCCGTGGTCTTTCACTCCCAACAGATCCAGTTTCTTCATCTTGCGGATGCTCATCCGCAGGGCCAGTAGTTGCAACACAATAGTGGCAGAGAAGCATGTCATCAGGCTATCTCCGGTCTTGGGCAGCATTATGTAGCCCCAACCGTAATATGCACCTTCTCTGGGATTCTGAGAGGCATTCTTCAGCAGATTTTCATTCTCTTCGGCAATCACGTAGGTATCGGCACCACGGATCTTGTGAGTATTGATCTGTGAAATAGTGAGGTTCACATCCCGGGAATCCGGGCCGGTTACATAGATGAGAGGGTAGTTTCGATATAGAGATTCAAAGAAATCTTGATCTCGGATGGCCTCTTTGAAGATTATAGTGCCTTCAGCGGAGAGGTTGAAGGGCATATTGTGCGTGAAAACAAAGTCTGCCAAGGCTTTCAACAGATCCTTGCGTTCACTCTGAGCGATGTGTTTTACCTCTGCTTTTTCGTCGATACTGTCGACCATATTGCAAAAAGCACGGACAAAGCTTCGCACATGCTTCACTCCGAACACGGTATTTTTACCCAGGATGGTATTGGGACCATGCTTGAATTCACTGGCTTCGCGGCCCTCTGCGTGATTCAATACAGTCTCTCTGATCTTCAGCGCTCCCTCCATTGCCACGCCGCTGATCTTTGTAGCCAGGATGTGCAGCGAGGGCTCCATGTATATCTTACCCGCCATGGTATCGATCATATCATCGGTTTTATCTACAGTCTCTTTGAGCAATAAGGGAATGTCATTCAGGGACTTATAACGTCTCTGCAGATCAGCTTTGCGCTTTTCAAACTCTTCTTTGGGGAGATCATTTTCCAGATCATTCAGCTTCATATCTGCGGCTCTGATGGCCAGATAGTAGAACAGAGTGATCTGATTCATGAAGCTTTTGGTGGCAGGGACTGCTATTTCCGGTCCACACAGGATCGGGATGGCCACATCGCTCTTTTCCTGACCCAAAGTGCTGTTCATATTGTTTACCAATACCACTTTGCGCACGTTCAGATCTGTGGAATCGATGTCGTTGAAGATGTCTATAAGGTCTTTGGTTTCACCGCTTTGGGATACGCCGATTATCAGGTCGTTATCTTTGATGCAGTTCGAGTATTCGCCGCGAAAATCCCCGGGAAGGATGGGTATCATCTCGATACGGGCAATCTCATTAAAGAAGAGAGCAGCTATCTTGGTAGCATGAAAGGAGGTTCCACAGGCGATTGAGTAGGCATTGCGGTTGCATTGAATAGTGTTCTTAACAAGATCCAGAAAGTCCTGCACACTATGCTCAAACTCCGTAACGGAGATCTGCTCCGAGATGCTGTCGAGAGCTTTGCCCACCACCAGTCGTTTCCGGTCGAATTCATTGCCCAGAAGCTCTATAAAGACATTCTTCTCGTTCGAAAAGAAGTATTTCTTGTCAAAGTCCTCTTTCACTGCCACATCGAAGATTTCTTTATAGCTTCGTTGGGCATGCTCCAGGAACCTTGCCACTTCTTCAGAGCTGCAAAGCTTGTCAAAAAGCGCTTGTTTTTCTTCCATATGCGCTGTGCCCACGATCTCCAGCATGGCATTGCTCAGATAGTCTTTCACTCCGGCTTGAGTGATGGCTTCCAGCATATACTTACCGCTGTTTGAACCACCGCTAAAGAGCTTGATCAGTTTGCCGGTAGATTCGCTTTGAGCGTAGATCTCTTGCTCCATAAAGTATTCAAAATCGGGCAAAAGTTCCACATCCTCTGCTCTCAGTTTGGAGTAAACCGGCTTTATCATGATCTTGTCGCCGGTGTTATACAGTTCATCGGGCTGCCCCAAACGCTTGATACGGAGTTTTTTCTGAGCGTATACCTGATAGTATGAGCTGGTATATTCTATGAATTCACCCTCTCTTAGGTTTACTAGCATCTTGGTGAAGCGTAAGACTGCGGTGAGATCGGAAGAAGCTAGAGCAAAAGGCATGTCATCCACTTCACCAACCCCAAAGTAGAGGCTGGATCCGGCTTTGATAGCCCAGGATGTATCGGTTTCGGGATCTACAATCACAGCTGCGTAGGAGCCGACCATCTTCTCTGCGGTATGAATGATGGCTCGGCGCATGCAGGATTTACGCGCTTCGGCGTCAGTGGGGTTTTGCGCTTTGTTCATTTCGATATCGAAGTAATGCTCCACACTATGCACCAGCATCTCGCCGTCGTTGTCGGAAAGCACAGTATGTCCCTCTTTCGTGAGAAAGACCTTTAGTTCGCGTGTGTTTGTGATATTGCCGTTATGAGCGCCAAAGATGTGCTTCTTGCAGCACACTTCATGAGGTTGGGCATTTGTTTTGTCCACAGAACCGAATGTGGCCCAGCGCACCTGACCGCAAAACACTTTTCCCGCCTGCTTTTCGATACCCAGGGTTTTTACCAGGGTAGAGGGAGCGCCCACATCCTTGAGCAGAGTTATGGCCTTGTTGGAGTCCAGAAAAGCCGCCCCTGTGCTGTCGTATCCTCTATATTCAAGAGCTCTCAGCAGTTGTGAAGCATATTTACCCAAGTTTATCGATACTATGGGCAGTGCCATTCCCAGTACTCCGCAGCCCAATCCCGGAATGGGAATGGGGAATCGCAGCTCAAAGTTACTAAGTTTGTTCAAAACCTTCCGTAGCATAGTATTCTCTTTATATTATGATGTTTTTCTCTATGATCAAATGTGCCAATGTGAGATCCCACTCATCGGTTATCTTGATGTTCAGATCTCCGGTAAGGTGGTATCGCACCTTGGCGCCAAAGTGTTCTGCCAATGCAGCATCATCAGTACTTATATATCCATCGTTGTAGGCTTTGATATAGCTATCTAGGATCAGCTTGTAATCGAAGACCTGAGGAGTAAATACTTGCACCAGCCGATCTCGTACCAGCGTGTGTTCCAGATAGTCCCCGGAAACCTGTTTGATAGTGTTTTTCAATCTTGCAGCGGGCACCACGGCCTTTTCTTTGAGGGCAAGATCATACAGCTCCTCGATCAGTTCAATACTGATAAAGGGCCGCACCGCATCGTGGATAAATACCAGAGCTGTATCTTGGGGACACTGCTGAAGGGCACCAAACACACTGTCCTGCCTCTCCATCCCGCCTGCTATTACCAGAAAAGGTTTTGGAGCAGGATCAAAGTATTGATGGATAATGTTCTCGCAATACTCTGTATCTTCCTCAGGAGCGGTTACGATGATGTTTGAGATCAGAGACGAACTGAAGAACGGCTCTAAAGTGCGGATCAGAATGGGAATTCCATCCAACATGCGATACTGTTTTTTTACCTCTCCGCCCATTCTCAATCCTGCTCCGGCGCCGGTAATGATTGCCGTGCTGGAAATCAGGCTATCCATTTGTAAAACACTCCCCGTGTCTTGCGCTCGCTATGCAGTTTACCATGGCTGTTCAATTCCCGCAACACTTTGGATATCTCGTTGATGTGAACGTTCAACATTGCCGCCAAATCCTCTGCGGTAGATGGTCTCCGGCCGATTGTTCCCCGGATGAGATCCACGAGTTCTGCATCCAGGCTTTGCATACCAGTTTGGTACTTGATTTTAGCGATAATCTCCACTTGCATCGGCAAGTACTTACGGAAGTAGTTGCGAATCTCTATAAGTCTTTTGGGATCGGCTGTTTCCACCCAGTCCTCTGCTCCGGGGCGATCCAGAGAGTTCAATTGTACCAGATCAGGAGAGATGCGCAGGATGGCATCACGCAGCAAAGCTAATTCTTCTTCTGTATCCGTGATACCCTGAATCACAAAAACTTCCAGCCATATCTCGCCTGTATAGGCCTTTCTCAACCGCACCAAGCCTTCTATGAGGTCTTCCACCTTCAGATCGGGATGCGGGCGATTCACCTTCTGATACACTTCCGGGCTTGCTGCGTCCAGTGATGGCAGGATCACATCGCAGGGGATAATCTCCTGCAGGATCTCGTCGTTATTAAACAGCGTTCCGTTGGTAAGCAATGCCAGTTTGTATTGGGGATATTGATCCTTTATGTAGCGGATGATTTCATTGATGGAGCTATTTAGGGTCGGCTCTCCGGCACCGGAGAAAGTAATGTAGTCCAGATGCGGCTCCGAGGCCAGAAAGCTATCCAATTCATCCAATATTTCACGAGGGGTGAAGAAAGCCTGGCGCTGAGTAACCAGATGTGTCGTATTCTGAATCTCGCAATACACACAATTGAGGGGGCAGTATTTGTAGGGAACCAAATCCACTCCCAATGATATCCCCAATCTGCGCGAGCTAACAGGACCGAACAAGTGCTTGTATTTCATGCTAGAATGTGGTTCCAAACTGCAGATGCGGCTCCCAATTGCGGCTGTCTACACCGTAGGCATAGTCAAATCCGATGAGGCCAAAGGGACTTCTGATGCGGATGCCGGCACCCAGCCCTTTCTTCAGGTTCATGAAGTTAAAGTCTCGCAGATGATTATAGCTTTCTCCCGCATCGAAGAAGGTAACTGCGATGATCTGATCACCGGCAATGGGGTAGCCCACTTCTGTGGAGAAGATAATTGCTCTGGTGCCTCCGCCGACCGGCCCAACCGAGCGATCGGGGTAACCCCGGATGCCATCCACACCTGTACCTCCCAGATAAAACTTCTCATCCGGCGGAGCATCTTCGGATTCTCCATAGGGAGTGATGTATGAAAAGCGCCATTTTGAGCGCAGAGTAAGCTTCTTCCATGCTTCAGAATACCAGTTCACCTGTGCGATCTGTTTGAAATAGTCAAAATCGCCCATCATCAAACCACCAGCTAATTCTGAGTATAGTGTGATTTGAGAACCTTTGGTGGGGAAGAACACATTGTCCCTGGTGTCTCTACTCAGGCTGAGGTTCACTGCGGAAGTATAACGCCATCCCAATTGGTTCAATTCTATTAAGGTGGAGTTTGCAGTGCTGTCCGCCATGATGGAATTCATATTTGTGATGTTGTATTTCTTGCTATAGAAAGAATATCCCACAGATGCTCTGGTTCGATCCACCCAGGGGATAGGCTGTCCTATTCTGATAGCGCCGCCGCGAGTGTATATCTCATAATAGAAAGAGGTCCAGCTTCTGCGTGTATAATACAGGTTTGTACCCAGGAGGATATCGGTATCGTAGAGATTGGGATTGGTAAAGTCAAATTCAAAGTTTTGGGTGTTTCCACCAAAATCCCATGTAAGCCCCGCACTCCAATTGTTTCCAAAGAGGTTGTTTTGAGAGAGTGAGAGCTGTCCTACGATTTTGTCCAAAGAGTTGTAGCCCACACCGCCATTTGCCACACCGCTGGATTTATCCATCACGTCTATTTGCAGATCGATATCGCCATTGTTGTTGATCCGTTCATAGTCCAACTTGATATCCGGCTCAAAGTAGCCCAGGTTATAGATGTTCTGCTGGCTTCGAATCACCTGAGTTTGCCGGTAATAATCTCCGGGGGCTATTTCCAGTTGGCGCCGCAGAACCTTCTCTTTGGTTCGTTCGTTGCCGGTAATGTGGATTTGGCGAATCTTGGCTCTGGTGTTTTCCACTATTTTCAGTTCCACATTCAGTGTATCGAGCTGGCGCTGGTAATCGTTGCGGATATCTGCGTAGATAAAGCCTTCGTCAAAATACATGGAATATACCTTTGCCATCTGTGTATCAAACTTCTCCTGATCGAAGGTATCTCCAGTTCTCATACTGAAGTTTCGCAATATGCTATCGTTGTCGAAGTGCTCATTGCCCTGGATGTTGATCTTACCAAAGTGATACTGGTTACCTTCGCTGAGAGAGATCACCAGTTCATGATGGCGATCAGAAATTGGCTGTAGCTCATAGGGTCCCACGCTTACATCGATATAGCCGTTTTTCTTATAGAAACTGGCCAGAGCCACTATGTCCTTATCAAATTTCTCCTGATCGAAGCGGCCGGAACGCAAGAAGCCCTTGGGTTTGGTTTTCATGCGCTTGATCAGTTCCTTGTCTTCAAAACTGTCGTTGCCAATGAAAGTGATTTGTTTCAGCACTATCCTGCCACCTTCATTCACTATCAGGGTGACGGCAACCTTGTGTTCGGGAAGTTCTTGCTCCAGGATCTCTATCTTTGCGTTACCAAAGCCTTTACCAGTATATTCAGCCTGGAGTTTCTGTAAAAGCTCGGTTTTCAGGTTTCCGCTCCAATAAGAGCCTACGCGCAGATTTACCAGTTCTTCTACTTTCTCTTTCTTTACGACCTTGAATCCCTGATAGTTGATGGAACTCACGGCAGGATTCTCCACCACTTGTACTACCAAGTTGATGCCAGTGCGATATGGTTCGGAGTGGATCTGGATGTCGGAAAACACTCCCATGCGATACAGGTTGCGAATGGAGCGCGCAATGGATTCCTGATCCAAGGGATCTCCCACCCGAATACTCATGGCAGATGTAACTAGTTCCGGTGATATGTTGTGAGTTCCTTCCACCCGGATTTCATATATGGTCTCTCCTTGGCCCCAAAGGCATGCAAAGAGCATAAGTAACACTATTATGAGCAAGTTATGCCTGAATGGCTTAAGCATTTTACCTCCACTTATACAGTATCTTACTAAATGTTTGAAAGCTGTATTTTAGTAAAGTCTTTTTTTCGTTTGGGAGTAAAACGCTCCCAGAGGAAGGATTGCTTTTTTTTTCTGCCTCGAAGACAATTGGATGTGTCGAGATTCAGAAAGTGACGTTATTTACCTTGCAAAACCTTAGGATATTGGATGTCAAGATTGTTGTAACGCTCAATATACCAATCGTCCAGGTATTTCTCTTGCGCTTCTTTCAAAGCGTCGCTGAGCAGCTCTTCTTTCTGAATCTGCCAAGCTCGCTCGTTGCGGATACTGCGATTTTCCACCCAAGCCAGATAGAAAAAGCCGTTGTGCTCTATCAGAGGCGAATAGGATTGCTCCGGACTACCCATAATAGTCCTGTTCAAAATCTCGACCTTGCCGATTCCTTCGATGCTTCCATCCAGACTGATATCTTTGGCATCCACGATGGTATAGCCATCTCTTTGGGCTGCATTCAAATACTGGTTGTATTCGTTTTGCCGGATGAACTGATGGACTATCTCTTTTAGTGCGTCTTTGCGCTTCTGTTGTCTGGCCTGATGCATCAGTACATCATACTCCATTTCAAAGGGAATGTAATACTCTTCGGCTTCGGATTTTACCTGAATCACATAGTAATCCCCAAAGGGATTTTTGTATATAGGCAGCACATCTCCCGGCTTGGCGGCGAAGACCATAGCCACCAGTTCATTATCTTTCCCAATCCCGCGGATGATGTCGTCTCCAGCCGAAAAGAACGGGGTTTCGTGCACTTCGTAGGCTTTCTCGGAAGCAGCGGCAAGCAAACCTTTTGCCAGTGCTGCGTTTTGCAATATCCTGCTCTGTTGCTCGATCTCTTCCATGCGTCCCGAATTCGCTCTGGAACTCTCTCCTGTCAACGATACATAGAGTAGGTTGCGTCCCTTCGTACGCTTGTAATTATCCTTGTTTTGTTCATAGAGTAGGCGGGCATCAGTGCTGTCTGCAGTGATGTGATCCAATTTATTGTAATCGAAACAGATGATCTTTGCATCTACTTTGCTTCCCTGCTGCATCCATTTGATGCGGACTTCCTGAGTGTCGATGGTGGCTTTACTGCGCAGACTGTTCAACAGCTTTTTGTAGGCAAATACTTCCCTGCTGAAGTTCATTACTGATGCTTTGAAGGCGGGGTTTTGCTTTAGAGCCTGCTGGTATTTCTCTTTGTCGAAAGCTCCATTGCTTTGAAAATCTGCAATGCTCAGCATTCCCTGGGGAGGATTGGTAAGTATCTCCTGTTCCAATTCTTCTTCACTTACCTGAACCATGCCTTCAGCAATGGCGGTATCGTAGATGTACATCCCGATCAATTCATCGAAATAATGGGCAAAAAGAGACAGCGAGTCCCTGGAACTAATGTGTCCCGGATTCAGATAGGTGAGGTAGGCCTCAAAGCCCTCCCGCAATTCTTCATCATCAAAATGTCTGTTGCCGATGCGGACGCCTTGATCCGCGTATGAAAGCACTGTCAATAACAGCATCATGGTGATCAGGATATATTTGTTCATTATATGTTTCCTTAGTTTTTCTAGTCTTTCTTACTTGGCAAAACATATAATCCTGCAGAATATGTCAAGCACAAAGACCGGTTTGGTGTTCACTGTTTTCTAGATAACCTGATTCTTTTCTGCCATCGATTCCTCCCTGTGAGGATTCGACACGTTGCCTTCGCTGTTGAAGGGTGCTACAGTGTTGCAGTGTTGCAGTGCTACAGTGTTGCAGTGCTGCAGTTCTGCAGTTGGTGGCGCTACGGAGAATTATCGTATCGTAGCATTCCGATGCGATGTCTTTATCTTTCGGAGCGGCAGAAAGCTCCGATACGCTTTGTGGCTCTTGCCTCTGGCACGTTCCCGTTATTGCACCTCTCCTGAGGTGTCAAAGTGCAGAGAACAATGTCACTCCTTCAGGTTTCCCGGCTATCCAAAACAGCGAGGATTCAACATTATTCTAACAAAACATCTCGTAGATCAGTTCAATCTGTATAATCTGCGACTATTCCTCCTCCCTGCTTCAAGCAGTGCCGAAGCAGATATAAAGCCGTTATCATCCAGTGGTCACTCGATGATCACTCGATGATATCTGGTTCAGATCAGGTTAATCCGTTGGGTGTAGTTAGTGGATATAGGTATTGTTAACCGTAAAAAAACGCCCGCTTTTGAGGGCGGGCGGTTCAATTGTTCTGGTTACCAGCTTAACCTTTACGATGGCAAAACCACCAATCAAAGCATTCCATCTCGCCTGCTTTGGCCTTGGCTTTGCGTTCGTTTGCACCGTCGACACTTTTGGGTGGGGGCACAATTACGTGATCCTGGATGATGCCGTTATTTGGCCAATCGGCCGGCATAGCGCATTTGTTTTGATCGCTGTATTGCATTCCCTTCACGGCACGCAGGATTTCTTGCATATTGCGTCCCAATTCTTGGGGATAGTACAGGATAATACGGATCATACCCTTATCGTCCACGATAAATACCGCTCTCACGGTGTTCGTATCTTTACCGGGGTGGATTAAACCAAGACGGTTTGCAACGGCTCCGGTATCGGCGATAAGGGGAAATTCGATCTCTACACCGAGTTTATCTTTTATCCACTCTTCCCATTTGATGTGAGAGAACACTTGATCCACACTCATTCCGATCAGTTCGCAATTGAGGGAGCGGAAATCCTTGTATAGATTTTGAAAAGCGACAAATTCAGTTGTGCAGACAGGAGTAAAATCAGCCGGATGACTGAACAATACAAACCATTTTCCTGCCAAGTCATTCGGCAGAGTCATAATCCCGCGGGTAGTTAGCACTTTCAATTCAGGGAATCTATCTCCCAGTAAAGGCATTCCTTGTTGTTCCATATTGTTTCTCCTACTTCTACTTTTACTATTAGATAGTATAATGCTTATGAATTTGATAGCAAACAAATAAAGCCCCGAAAGACGTATCCTTTGCAGAGGCCAATCTTTCGGGGCTATTATGCTTATCTATTTGTGACTTTCAGTTTTGTGCTACTTAAAGACCCTTGTTTTTTATTCCATTTGCGGATTTCAAATCCATGGTCTTTTCCGGAGTCATAATCACGCTTAGTTTGTTCTCTTCGTAATTCAGGTAGTCCCTTGCTGTTTTGCTGATCAGCTTTTTGCTTACTTTGTCATAGAGCTTGGGGTAATTGAGGAACGAATCTGCTTTTTGGTTTTCCATGGAGCTTTCCATCATGCGATTCAACCAGTAGCGATTGTTGGACAAGTTTTCTTCGAAAAGCTTTTGAAGCCCTGCTTTTGTGCTGTGTACATATGAATCATCGAACAGGCCGGAACGCAGGCTGTCTATGGTGGCGAAAATAGCGTCATTCAGTTCATCAACCCGTGCGGGATCGCAACTCATATATATGGTTACGGTATACTCTTCTTTGGGAAAATCACGGTAATCCTGCCATGCCTGGATGGCATAAACGCCGCTGAGGTTTTCGCGGATGTTTTCTCTCAGCTTCTCATTCAATACCATCAATGTGGCAGACATAGCGACCCGGTTGGCATCATTTAGCTTCATTCTTCCGTTTATGGTGTGAGCTACATGGGCACTTTCGCTGCTACCTTTTTGGAAACGGATCTCCTTGTTTCCGCTGGAGTAACGCAATCCCGCATCTACCTTTTTATCTTTCCTGCGTGCCTTTGGCAGACTGGCCAGATAGGTACTTACGTAGTTTTCCAGCTCCTTGCTGTCGTAGTTACCCACTATGAAGAACACAAAATCCGAGAAGTCTGCAAACCGGTCCAGATGGACATTGTGCAATTGTTCCAGCGACAGGTTGTCAAAGTACTTGGCCTTGAACATATCCACCATGGGGTGGTGATTTGTGTTTAAGGCATTCAGAGAGTCAAAGAAAGCATATTCGGGATTATCGGCTTGGTTTTCCAACATCGGCTTTGTACGGTTTACAAATGAGTTGAGGCTGATGGGATCAAAACGGGGATTTCTACCCATTAAATAGATGATCTGGAACAAGGTTTCCAGGTCTTTGGGCGATGCTTGACCTTCAAAGCCTTCAGTGTACATGCCCATGGTCATGTTCGCTTTAGCGATTTTCCCCGCCATGATGCGGGAGAGATCCATGGCGTCAAATTCTCCCAAACCGCCTTCTTCCAGATAGGAGCTAAGAATCTGAGCGGCTCGGACTTCGTCCATCTCATAACGGGAATAGCCACCAATGCTCTTTGCGCTAAGCAGAATCTCGTCTTTCTTGAAGTCTGTCTTTTTGGTGTACACTTTGATGCCGTTGGAAAGAGTCCATTCTTCGATACCGCTTTTTTCAAAGGTTTTGCGTTTGTTGATTTTACCGGGTTGAGGGATCTGGGCCATCAAAGGCTCGTTGATGTCTTTGTCTATGTAGGGACTGATTTCAGATTCCATTACTTCATCATATACTGCCAATAGTTCGGCCTCGGTGGGATGTACCATTCCTTCTTTATCTATGGAAGTGTAGCTGATAGTAAGGTTTTCCGTAGTGATGAGTTCATCGATCACCTGATTTACCGAACTTATGTCGATTCCCGGTAAAAGCTGGGCAGCAAGCTCCATTTCCTGAGCTGCGCTCATATTGGCGTTGCCGTAGATCAAAGGACCAAAGAGAGACCATACAATCGTGCCGGAATCTCGCGTTTGGCTTTGTTCTACGCTGTGTTCCATACTGCGCATTATCCTCACTTTAGCGCGGTCCAGTTCAGATTGTTGGAAGCCATGGCGACGGATGCGTTCTGCTTCACTAAGTAAAGTGCGCAAAGCTTCCCGATTTCTTCCAGTAGCGGTGATTGCCATAATTTCCGTACTGGAAAGCCCCTTGAGCATCGATCCGCTATAGGTGTAAGCACGGCTAAAAGGCGGATCTTCCATATTCGTAAGCTCCGTTAAGCGTTCATTGAACATATCGAAGAATAGCTGTTCTTTCAGGTTCTCAAAATAGTCTCCCACAGTCCGCATTTCGTGATGATCACGAGCCCAGGATGCACCGATCGAAGAATAAGGGTATTCCGGATCTGTGGCTACTACTGCGCGTGCATCGGGGTATGTGGGTACGCGGAAGACTTCACGGGGACGGGGATTTTCCTTTGCCGGGATGCTTCCGAAATACCTCTCTACCAATTCCAGAGCGTCTTCGTTGGGTAGATCGCCAATCACCACTACACTTTGCAGATCGGGTCGATACCAGTCTTCATAAAAGCGCAGTATGTCCTCGCGCTGAAAACTGGTGAGCACCTCATAAGTGCCTATCGGACTGCGTTCTGCATAGCGACTGCCGGCAAAGCGTACCTTTGATACGGCATCTGAGACTCTGCTTTGAGCACCCTGACCCATGCGCCATTCCTCGATAATCACGCCACGTTCACGTTCTAATTCATCGGCACTGAAACTCACTTGGTGAGCCATGTCCGAAAGGATCTGAAAGCCCTTTTCCAATTGCTCGCTGTTGTCTGTGGGTATTTTGAGCTCATACATAGTAAAATCGTAGCTGGTCATGGCATTCAGGCCATTGTGATAGCCCATACCGATACTGGTCAAATAATCCACAACCTCATTTTTAGCGAAGTTCTGCGTTCCGTTGAAAGCCATGTGTTCAGTAAAATGTGCCAGCCCCTTTTGGTCGTCATCTTCCATGATGCTGCCAGCATCCACAAACAGGCGCAGCTCTGCCCGGTTGGCGGGTTTGGGATTTTGCATAATATAGTAGGTGATTCCATTTTCCAGTTTGCCGGAAAGAATGTCGGGATCGCTGGGAAGGGGAATCCCCGCTATCTGTTCCGGTAACTGAGCAAAGGCTAAACTAAGGCTAAGGCACAGTATTGAAATCCAAAATATCTTCATTTCGTGTCTCCATCTATTATGTCTGGGGTAATAGTAACTACCATCTGATCATCAACTCCCAATAAACTATCATGGTTCGAAAATACATAAGGTACAGTATCACTTTCGTTTATATATACATCCAATTGAAAATAGAAAGGGTCGTTGTTGGGGCTTTGTACAACAGGGGGTACCCGGAGCCAGGATGTATCTCCCGGCAGAATGTCGAAAAGGTTGGCAATGGGACTATTATGATAGTAATTCAACATTTTTTGAACTACTTCCACTTTGTAAATGGGGATATCCAGCAAATTAACGACTTTTATGCCGGCACGGTTGGGATCTGCATAAGCATTCAAAGTCTTGCCGACTTCAAACTCGACTATGGTTGAATCGCTCTGAGGTTTGTTGACTTCCTTTACAAGACTGAAGGTTTCTCCATACAAGAGAACTTGGACTCTCTTCTTCACGGTACCGGTTAGAAAACTCTGCGTGTCGGTATCTACTTTGATGACACGTTCAGTTCCTCCTGGAACAGTAATCAATTCAGAGTCGCCCAAAGAGGTGTAAATCGGATGAGATGTACGATTTATCACTCTGAACTTGGCTCCAGATTCACAAGCGCCAAGCAAGAGCAGTATCGCTGGTAAGAGACATATTACAATCTTACGCATGATCCACCTCTCCTTATCATAATTTCATCCAATATTCTGGAGTATAGGTCTATGTCAAGGAAAACCTCAAAGAATGAGCTTCCCTGCTCCGGATAAACCATTTAGTTCAGCTCCGGATGACCATTGGGAACTCGCGATAGTGTGGGTAAGGGATTAATAATACTTAATCCACACAGATCCGGATGCTTTTGGCAATGCGCCGGTCCAAAACATAACGGGCATCACCTACCGAAATAATGATGTTTGGTTCATCAGCTTCATTGCGGAATATCTGGATCTTTGCGCCAATGTAGATTCCTCGCTCAATAGTCCTGATATCGTTGTTGCAGGATACAGTTCCGGATATCCCCTCGCCCAGCTCGCTCATGGGAAGGCAGTCTCCCCTTTGACAGTGACAATGCCGTTTGCCAGCTAATAATCTGGCGCCCCAACCTCTCAATCTACGCCGTGTGTTCATGCTTCTTTCCTATTTGTTTCAAATTAAAGTATATCAAGATTGCTATTCCCAGTCCCGTTGCCAGCCAGTATGGAGATGCGGCACTAAAGGCCGCTGCCTGATAGAACATCATGGCCACAAGCCAAGCTAAGAGATTCAGGTATAGAAAGGTAAAAAAAGTCCATTTGCTGCCGTGTTCTTTGAAGAGCATCGTCAGTGCGGCTATACACGGGGAATATAGCACTACAAACAGAAGGTAAGCCAAGGCCGCAGCCCAAGAGCCAAATCTGGCCTGAAGATTATCGGACAAGACCTCGGAGGGTTCCTCTTCCTCGCTCATTTCCATGCTTAGTTCTCCACCACTGTAAAGGCTTTGCATAGTCCCCACGATTGCTTCTTTGGCAAAGAGTCCGGTTATTACTGCCACAGAAGCTGCCCAATTACTGCTCTGGATGCCGATAGGCTGCAGAATGGGAGTGATAGCATGTCCTCCCAATTGCAGGATGCTCACTTTCTCCCGGTCGGGGCTAAAGAAGTTTGGCACAGTGATTACACTGAGGATGTTTATGATCATGATCACGATCAGGATGGTTTTGGCGGCACGCAGGATGAAATCCTTCAGGCGGAACCATGTGTGAAGCATAATTCCATTAAAAGTCGGTACATGATAGGGGGGCAGTTCCATCACGAAATTGCCCGGTTCGGATTTGAAGACAGTTTTCTTTAGCAATAATCCGGTCAACATTGCCATCACGATACCGAAGAAATAGAGACCGAAGATAACGATGGATGCCCTGTGGGGAAAGAAGATCATTGCCAGAAAAGTATAGACAGGCAGCTTAGCTCCACAGCTCATGAAAGGAGTGAGAAGCGAGGCAAAAAGCCGGTCACGCGGATTTTCCAAAGTGCGCGTGGCCATGATGGCGGGAACTGTGCAGCCAAAGCCAACCAAGAGCGGAATGAAGGCCTTGCCCGGCAGACCGATCTTGCGCATAAATTTATCTGCGATAAAAGCAGCCCGGGCCATGTAGCCGCTGTCCTCTAGAATGGATAAGCTTATGTAGATGAAAAAAATGGGCGGTATGAACGTACCGATGGTTACTATACCGCTTCCTAAGGCATCAGAAAGCAGGTAATTTAGCCAGCTAGGAGCATGGAGCATCTGTAATAAGGCTCCCAGACCGTCAAAAAACAACCAGGATAGCCCACTCTCCATAAGCGCAATTACCGGTTCGCTGGCCTTGACCGCAATCAGGAAAACCAAATACATCACCACAAAGAAAAACGGCAAACCAAAGAATCCCGATAGCAGTAC
Organism: Candidatus Cloacimonadota bacterium; assembly: GCA_028706475.1. NCBI lineage: Bacteria > Pseudomonadati > Candidatus Cloacimonadota > Candidatus Cloacimonadota bacterium. The sequence continues at coordinate 5,370 of JAQWBI010000027.1, read as the reverse complement.
CTTGTCTACACTGTCCGAAAAAGTATGATTGCCCGGCCTCCGCCGCTTTACTACATCCTTTACCAAACCTCGTATGAATCCGTAGCGATCGTCCGCAATAACTGCCGAAGAAGCTTGACCACGATGCTTTTCGATGGCCTTTACTTCCTTCTCCACGGCTATTCTTTCCTCTTCATCAATCTGCATCAAGTATTCTGGATCGCCTTCGATCAGCTTTACTGCCTGCCAGCGGGTTTTTTGCACTGCCCAGTAAATATCCTGGGGCAGAGGTTTGTCCTTGGTGGAGTCGTTCAACCTCTCATGTATCAGGATGTCGTTCCATATCTTTTCCAGGTGCTGCTCCACGATGGAGTCGTAGAAAATCTGGGTAGGTATGGGTGGTTTTGCCAATGATGCGTCGATTTCCCGCATCAACTCTTCCAGAGGGAATCTTTTGTTTAAAGCCAGGGACATCACTTTGAAACCAAGGTGATCGCTGAGATGATCCAGGTCTATCTTCAGTCCGTTGCGTTCAGCAATATCCGGCATGGAAAGGCACATCAGGATGGGAGCTCCCAGTTCCATGAGTTGCACCGTGAGATAGAGGTTTCGCTCCAGATTTGAGGCATCCACGATGTTGATAATCAAATCCGGTTTTTCGTTCAGGATAAAGTTTCGCGCCACCAGTTCATCGGGAGTTCCTCCTGATAGAGAGTAGATACCGGGGAGATCGACAATTTCGTATTTTTGGTGATTGTGAGTAATGCTTCCGCTTTTATGCTCAACTGTAACTCCAGGCCAATTGCCCACGGTTTGCCTGGAGCCTGTAAGTGCATTGAAGAGAGTAGTTTTGCCTACATTCGGATTGCCGGCAAGTGCGATAACGGGGTTTTTATTGAGACTCATTATCATTGCTCCGGCACTTCCAGCAAAGTCCTGTTACATTGATGGTTACCTGATCCATATCGAATTTTATGCCCTTGGCCTCTTTCTGCAAATAAGGCAATAGAGCGGCAAGGTCAGTTTCTGTGACTGTTTTGCATTTGTGACAGATCCAATGGACATGTTTGGGGTGACCCAGGATATGCTCAAAACGCTCTCTTCCCTCGCTGCGAACCGCCAATTGGATTAGACCTGCGTTCACCAACAGCGGAAGGGTGCGATAGACAGTGGCTAAAGAGACATTTGCCCCGCGGATCATGTGATGCAGGGTCTCGGCGTCGAAGTGATCATGTACCTTGAAAGCCGCATCCAGAATCAAGCTTCTACTGTGGGTCAGCTTTTGTCCGGAATTTTCAAGGTACTTACGGAATAGAACTTCATGTTCTTGCATAATCTAATCCTTATTGAGAATCATTTGCAACAAACATTCGGCATGGGGGAAAACTGTCAAGTACAAAATGAGGAATTTTACCGCGACAGGTCTAATCTATTCCAGACCATCATTTTACTCAACCTTGATATCATAGTAAATACCAGGTGGCAGTAAATGGGTATATATATCCGCTACTGGGCTTCAGACACAAAGCTGTAGCAGATTGTCCGGATAAGGATAGAAAATTTGAGCGTCAGGCTTCTTTGAGTGCTTCCCAGCTGATGAAATCTTTGGCTAGACGTGTAAAACCGGTTTTTATATAAACCTTGGAAGTAAGCGGATTATCTGAAAAAAGGTATAGATGATTTTGGCTGATTCCCTTGTGATACAAGACAAGATTGTGGATCATGGTTGCTGCGTAACCTTTGCCACGGAACTTTTCGCGGGTGAATACATCGGATACACGGCTATATCCAGCGTGGATGCTCACGGAAGCAAGCGCTGCCAATTCTCCATCGTGAAATCCTCCTAACAGATGATAGGAGGGATGCTGTAAGTGGCGTTCAACCACCCGGATAGTCCAGTCGCCTCCATATTCCAGGGCGATGGTTTCCATAATGTCGATATCCAGCTCCTGGATGCGCTCAATATCCAATCCCTCTACGGGTTTTACGCTGCTTTCATGATCATGCAGAAAGTACACATGGTCTTTGATTTCCATCTTGAATCCGTGCTGAGACAAGGGAGCGGATACTTTCTCCAGTTCGTTATTTTGTAGCGAACTGAAGATACAAGGGTGGATACCTTTGGCTTTGTAAAAGGACTCAATGTTGCGCAAGCTGCTCTCGATGCCGAAGAGATCAGTGATCACGGCATGGTTACTCTCCCGGGATGACTTGTTGCCTTCGTTCCAAAAGAGCAGTCCATAGTCCTTTTGCATCATACTGGCAAAACGTTGTGGGTAATGCAATTCCGTTTCTTTCATACGGTTCATGTTGAAGGGTATCGACATATCTCTACTCCTTGCAATTTATTCTGCATTTACATAAATGATAGTCAGAATAGAACTTTAGTCAAGAATTTAATGTCGGTTAATGCCGAGTCATTCCCTCAATCTTCGTATAGGCTTTATACAGCAATCGTCCACCGATGAAACCGAGAAGAGCCTGCAGCAGATTGGGTGGCAAGTCCGCAAAGGCGGCTGCTTTACCAAAGCTGGGCATGAACCAGGTGCCCACAAAATACACTGTCACCATCAAGATTCCCCCCACAATGGGCCAAATAAAACGGACCCGGTTATGGGCATCTTTTCCCAGGCCAGCAAAGAAACCCAGACTACCTTTGGCAACCAGGGTGATCGGGGCGAATAGCGGGAAGCCGATGATATCTGCCAGAGCAGAACCTATCGCCCCGGCGATCAATCCGGAGCGCCTGCCAGCATACAAACCACAGAACACTATCACGACATCGCCAAAATTGAAGTATCCCCCTCCGGGAACAGGTATTCTGATCAAGAGTGTACTGGCCATCACCAATACCGTGAAACCAACCGTAATGTACCATTTCATCTTTCCTCCTCATGGCAAGTGGCGATCAGATTGTCGATGCGCTCTCCTTTATATTTGGCCTCAGCCAGGATGTACAGGACCAAGGCCAAAGTAGCGCTCAGACCTCTTTGAAAGCGCTCTTTGATACCTGTGGCTTTTCTGGCGTGCATACCAGGAGTCATCTCTTGCCATTGTTTTAGCTGATGATAGGAGTTTGTAGCCGCTTCATATAGGATCTTGCCCAAGATAATGTATTTAAGCCGGTGGATACTGGCGTCGGAATCCAAAATGCTATCAACCGAGACCAAGGCAAAACAGAGCCGAAAAGCCAAAACAGCGTTCACCAAGAGCAAAGCGCGGGGCAATCCGTAATTCATCCAGTATTGAAAAGCTCCCTTCCCTTCTGGATCTATTCCCAAAAGAATAAAGATTGCATACACTACAATGAGCATACTTACGAAGGGAGCTAAGATCCGAAGCTCTTTGAAAAGCTTCCTGCTACCCAAAATGCTCAGGGTCAGCACGATTAGTGCAAGCAAGCATATCCCTTGTAAGACAAGGTTTTGAAACCATATTACAGCAAAGGCAAGGCACCATAATCCAAATAGCAGAGTGGCATATATCAATGAGCGCATAAAGCATCCTCTGCTAATAGTCTCAGTTCCGATTCATCTGGGGATATCGGCTTGAATTCCAATACGTTATCTGCTTGTATCTGATAGTTGTGCGAACTGTAAATAAGGCAAACAGGATGCGTAAGTCCTTCCGGGATACGGATGTTGTGCGCTTCATCGGCTACCACAAACACAGGTTTGTCGTCCTTGAGAGCGGTAAGATCATCCCACAGCAGTTCCCACACATCGGTTTCGTTCGCCACAATCCTGCCTGGATAATAGATTGCCGCCCACGCTCTTAAAGCATACAATTGCAGGTGCATTTGCTGTTGTAGTACGATCAGATGCAGGTCTGTCCGTTCTCTCATGATTGGCAGGAATACTTGATTTATAAAGCTGCTTTTACCACTGCCGTTGCTTCCCTTCAGATAGTAGCTGCCGGGACACAGCAGATTGATCTCATCGATGATGTTCAGGCAGAAATGAGGCCAGATTTGCAGTCTGGAGTGTGGAAAAGTAATCATGAGTCTTCTTCTACCAATATCTCTTTGTCACTGCCATCGATCAGGGTTTTCAGGGCATTCGCTTTTGATGCATCAAGATAACGGTTGAGGTTGATGAAGTGTATGCGCCGCGCCGGTGAGTAGATAGCCAAGATCGCCATCAGGATCACTTTCTGACCGCCGGAGAGCTCCTGTAAGGCACTGGCTACATCCAATCCCTTATCGCAGATGAGCTTGAACTGCTCAAAGACTTTGGGATAATCCTGTGCCTGTATATTGTACAGCAGAAGCTCATCCCGCACCTTGTCCGTGCAGACGAGGGGATGTAGAGCATCGGCAATCAGATATCTGTTTTCTCTGTCCATATCGTGCAATGCTGTCCTGAGCTCTCATTCTGTCAAGAAAATGTGTTGTCACGGTGGATGATGCATCTATTCCGATTGCTTCGTTCAAAGGCCGGGCAAGTCTATAACCTAAAGGGTATCTCCCGGTTCTCTACTTCACTACGTAGAATCTGAGTGTCATATCAGGGGTATTATCTCTGCTTATCCTGGCAAAGTAGATACCTGATGCGTGTTTGCCGAAAGGTTGTGTCCACTGATACAGCGTTTCATTGGTATGGAATGATTGCACTTTCTGACCACGTATATTGAATATCTCTATTTTCATGGGAGGACATACTGAGATCATATCTGCTTTTCATGATCAGATTACCGGCATCATAGCTGATGATGTAGTTTTCTGGTCGGAATGTATACGTTTCAGGCTTGTATGTAGTATGGAACGTGAATGTATCGCCTTTGGCGAAGTACGGAATGGTGAAACCGGTATCCAGATGCTCGAAATGCAAGTTCTTGATATCATAGTCAGAATCATTTTTCAACACTACCTTATAGATGCCGTCACTCACTTCCTTGTAGGACATTAGTCTCACTTGTTCGATAGCCAGCATACGGTCAAAAATATTCTCCAGAGTATCTATCCACAATCCCCGATGCTGTCTGTAGTAGTCCAGCATCAATAGCATATCGTCCACTTCGTCTTTGATCTCATATTCTCCGTTTTCATTTACGTCAAAGAATGCTCCGATATAGGAATTACTATGCACACTAAAGTGGGTGTAACTGATATGTAAGCCTCTGTCTTCGATTAACTTATCCAGATTATCGGCAGACATCATATACTTAAAAGAGAGTGGTTCCAAAAAATTGGTATAGTCCCAGAATTCCATCCTTGTACGCCCAAAAAAATAAATCGGGCGTGTAAATCCCTTGGCTTCATACAGCTGACCCTGTCCCATTTTTTACACCACTTGTAAAGTGACACGTTTCTTATCGACATTGTTTTCATAGTTTTCTCTGTATTTTGCCGGAGGTAGGAAGTTTAGTGAGCTGTGGGGGCGATTGTAATTA
>JAQWBI010000026.1 GCA_028706475.1 Candidatus Cloacimonadota bacterium | reverse complement strand
TATCTATATGGATAACAAGTGTTTAAAACCAATGAAACTCATCTTCCCTCCCATCCTTTGCGATGCCTTCAGAAATGACTATCTTATCATCAATGACCCTGTATACTTTAAAGGGTTACCACTCACTTTTAAGACACTTTTGGACACTTTTAAGACAAACTTTTAAGACAATCCGCAATCGCAATCCTTTCATTATCGATTATGCCATGTTGATCTAGATATAATACTGTTATCGTCCTATGTCCACTCGATGATAACGGCTTGATATCAGCTTCGATACCCAATGGAGCAGAGTGATGCAGATGGGAAGCAGTTAACTTGAGTCCGTTCTCCCAAATTATGCTCAGTAGAAAAACAGCAGTTTTCTGGGCAAACAATAAAGCCCGATTCCAGAGAATCGGGCAATTATCAGAAATGCTTTATTACAAAGGCAGAGAGACTTTCTTTCCCGTCTTGGCAGAACGGTAAATAGCCTGGATGATCTCAACCGACTTTCTGCCATCTCGTCCATCGGTGGAAGGCTCGGCTTTCCCAAGCAGTACATCTACCACGTTGCGGTAGTAGGGATTGTGACCGAAGCCATAAACGTTTGGCGGAGTGTAGTTTGTGTCCATAGCAATGCGATCATCATCATCATAATCTTCAAATTCCCATTTCTCGATCTTGTTAACTGCTACTCCACCTACTTTTACGATGCCCTTTTCACCGATGATCGTGATGGAGCCTTCGAAGTTTTTGGGATATGTAAGCATAGTCACGTTTATGGTGGCAATAATACCGCTTCTAAAATGCAGGATGGCACTTCCGGTATCTTCCGCTTCGATCTTTCGTGCCATTGTGGCAGTGAAGGCAGATACGCTATCCACATTGCCCAAAAGCCAATAAATGGCATCTACATAGTGACTGGCCTGGTTCATGTAAGCCCCGCCGTCAAACTCCCATGTACCGCGCCATTTGGCAGCGTCATAATAGGATTGGGGACGTTGCCAGAACACATTTGCCTGGGCCATGTAGATCCTGCCAAAGCGGTTTTTATCTACCGCTCTTTTTAGGAGCTGCATCGTGCTATTGAGACGGTTTTGCTTCACTACAAAAAGCCTTACATGGTTCTCATCACAAGCTCTGATCAGTTTATCTGCAGTCTCGATATTGATCGCCATAGGTTTTTCGGTGAGGACATTCACTTTTGCTTTTGCCACATCCACTCCCATGTCCGGATGCATCCCACTGGGAGTACAAATAGACACTAAGTCCATTTTTTCGTTCTTCAGCATCTCATGATGGTCAGTATAGACATTCTTGATGCCATGCTCTTGTGCAACTTGTTGCGCTCTTTCGGGGACACAATCACAAACCGCAACGAATTCTGCTTCAGGGATTTGCGAGATCGCATCCAGATGATTCTTTGAAATTCTACCGCAGCCTATCAGGCCCAGTTTCACTTTTTGCATCGCCACTACTCCTTTTTGAATGAATTATTTTATCTACGCGTTCGGTTATCAGCTTACTGATCGCTTCTGGTGAGTACTTCTTTTGTACCAGTGCCCGGCCCGATTTGCCGATCTGAGCTCTGGCAACATCGTTTTTCAGCAGATATGCAGCCTTGGTTACAAAGCCATGATTATCTTCCGCAATCATCAGTTCCACTTCATCGTGAGCATCCAGGCTTTGCGCCACATTGGGGGTCGTGATCACGGGAATACCGCAAGCCATCGCTTCCAGAGCTTTGTTTTGAATACCAGCGCTGAAATACATCGGTGCTATGAAGATATCACTATCCATCAATGCCTGATAGAGGTCTTCCACATATCCCAACACTTTGGTATTGTTTACTCCATGTAAAAGCTTGATCTCCGGGACAGGTGCGGCTCCTACGATCACAAATTCCAACTGGGGAAACTCATGTAATAGCGCCGGCATGATCTTTTTGCATACATTTTGAGCTGCTACAATATTGTGGGCAACACTCATGTTTCCTGTGAAGATCAGACGCATCTTCAGTCCGGTATCTTCGTGCAAAGGTGGGATATACACTTGGTTTGGCAGCACCACACTTCGATGATGATCCTTCAGACCCAGCTTTTGAATGTCAACAGGAGATATCACCCAGTTTTCCGCAAAGAGATTTGCCACGCGCTCTTCGTATTTGGCTGTGCGAGCTGCCTCTACTTTGAAAAACAGCTTTCTGATACCTCTAAGGTGACTCAAACTGCGGTTGTACTCCAGAGAGATGCAATCAGTATAATCCAGAATTACTTTGGAGTCTCTAAGCATTCTGGCATACGGAACCATGCGGATAAGATGAGTATATACGAGATCAAATCTATGCTGTTCTGCCAATTCTTCTATCAGGTTAAACAGCTTCTTATTGCGATAATAAGCAACCTGGAAAGGCAAGTTCTTGAAGACATTTCGGGCTATATTTGTCAAGGCCAGATACTTTGAATGAGAGATAAAATAGCTATGGAGAAATTCCTCTTTCATCGCTTGAATGGCATCTTTATCCTGTTTGACATCTACTAGAGACACTAAGTGCAGCTCTCCCATACTGGACAGCTGTCGAAGCAAGACTAGAGTCCGCACCTTATCTCCCCTATCAGGAGGGTAAGGAATGCGTGAACTTAAGAATAGGATTTTCAAAGTGTCTCCATATCCAATAGTAATCGGCAAATCCGAATATTCCTATGTGGTTCAGCCTTCCACATCAATTCCATAAGTGACACCTATTTTGCGGTAACATTTGTAACCAGCAAGTTTCGCAGGATCTCATGGCAAGCGTCTACTGCATCCTTCATCAGATTTACACCATTTAGATCAATACATATTCCTGCCTTGGTACTGTCAAGCAATTTGACGTTTATTGAGCAGTCAGTTACCGTCATATGTCTGATGGCATCCATGTGTTCAACTATTAGTATTACAATAAAGCAAACAAGGAAATATCTTTGAGTACCATATGACTTCTCCACTATAAGAGGAGTGCTTGGGGTCTTGAGTATGATGCTCAAGTGCATTTGTACACGCATGAACCTGAACAGTAGCGTATGGAAGAAACTCAAGTCTCATATACTTAGTTTACTCTCTGTAACGTAGGCTGTTATGATATCTGCTACCATCTTTGGCTTCAAGTTCCTAAGGCAGTCCGTAGAGCATGCAGTTCTTTTGCGTTGGACACAGGGAGCACATGGCGTATCTGAACGGATAATGTTTGCTTGAGGATTAAAAGGTGCAGTCTGTCGCTCATCACCTGGTCCAAAGATCACAAAGCTTGGAAGCTGATGACAAGATGCGATATGACCGATTCCGGAATCAGTATTTATGATCATCTGGCTTAGTTTTAAGGTCTCATACACGACATCCAGGCTGACTCCACTCAAGCATGGAGCTGTTATACGCTTGCTTAAAGCAATACTCTCTTCCAGTTCATCAGGTCCTGCAATGACATAGAACTTCAATGCCGGATAATCTGTGTTTAGGATGCTCACCAGATCCACAAAGTAGTCCAAATTCCACCTGCGATACTTATTCTTGGCAGTGCAACCGGGATGAATGGCTACTACAAAGTCTGTTTCATCAAAGTAGCTAGAGAAAAAGGCTTTGGCCTCTGCTGATGCGGATACCTTACTATAATAGCGGGTCCTGAATAGTCTGCTACAAAGAGGATTTTGTCTGAAGGCTTCAGCTTCAGGTAGTGGAAAAATCAGCTTGAAGATTTCGTAATTTGCCCAGGTTCTATGCCTGGTAACGATAAAAGGAATCTGAGAAGTATATAAGTGATTGGGTTTGCTTTGATAATCTCCGATACGGCATCTTGCCTTTATCGACCATGCAAACAAACCTGCTTTTATAGCACTAATCCCAGATGTAGTAATGCAATAATCGTACTTCTTACGTCTTAAATAGGCTATCATCGGCAATAGCTTGGATGCTTTATATGAGCATTGATAAACCTCTGAAGTATAGGGGGCATTTCTTATCGGCAGCATGGAGCTGCTTTGAAACACAGCAAAGTCAAACCTGACATCCGGTAAAAAATGATAAATCAGCTCCAAAACCGGTGTAAGGAGAATCATATCTCCAATACCCCATGTATGGACAATCAGGTATCTATCTGCCATGATGAAAGACCTCAATCAGCCTCTTTGTAAGTTCCTTGCGAGAATAAGAATCAATGATATCCGTATTTACATGTTTCATGCTTTCAGTCAGTAGTTTATTGATTGCTGCCATGATATCTTCTTCATCTTCAATATATGCATAAGCACCTGTATTAGTCTGTTCCAAAAGATCCTTCACAATACCATGCGGAGGCCCTACTGCCAGAATTGGCTTACCGATCTTGATAAGCTCGAAGATCTTTCCGGTTAAGACTCCTGTTGATTCCGTATCGTTGTTGTTTATCAAGATGTTAATATCTGCCCCAGCAGCGTAGGTTATGGCTTCCTGATGCATTTTATAACCCCAGAACTGGAAAAAAGGCAGCTTCATACTCTCAATCTCCTCCAGCACTTCTTTAGCTATGGTTCCGATATGAATATACTGATAATCTGGAATCTCCAGCTTTGAGATTGCTCGCAGTAATGGGAGAGGATTTCTTATATGTCCATATATCTTGCCCATATATACGAAAGTAAACTTATCGAACTTATAGGCAGGGACTTGTCCAAAATCGTCATCATCAAAACCATTGGTAATCACTACAGCCTTGTCCTCGATCCAGGAGAAGTGATTTTGGTATCTGTGCCTTATATAATCTGTTACAAAGAGAATACGGTCACAGGTTCTTAACACCATATCGTCACATCTGCGTATAATGGCATAGCGAAACGGCAGTACGTTGTGCTCAAAGAGAGGCTCAAATTGCCATGCGTCACGATAATCCGCAACCCAGAATATCTTGTCCCTGAATATGCATTTTAACGGAATTCCGATCAACAGAGCAGAGAAGGGGAAGCCGGTGATATACACATTGCGCAGACGGTGCTTGCGGATCGTTCTGATAGCTGCATAGAGGGCAAATGGAGTCCAACCGATCTGCTTGTCAATTGGGAAAATGATGTCGTTAATCAGTTTGAGAACATACCATATCAGACGTTTTAGGGAGCTCTGTTTCTTTGCTGTCTTGGCGCGAAGATCAGCCACTTTATCGGTTGCGGAGGCAGTCAATCCCCAGCTATGAGTCTTGATTATGTGTGCTTTTGTGGGAATATCCTCACAAAGGGATTGGTCAATAACGTTCTTAGGCGGCTTCTTGGGAGTAATAACCCAACATTCCCATCCTGCGCGATCCAAATACTTCAGGAACTTCAGAGGTCTTTGGACCCCACTCTCACCTGTGGGAGGAAACTCATTGATGATCATCAGGATGCGATCGTCATGCTTCATACACTCTCCGAATACTTGCGCATAACTGATCAATACGATAATCCCGCTCTACAAGCAACTTCCCCGCTTCTCCGAGAATACGTGCTGCCGAAGGATATGCCATGATCCAGCGGATTTGGTTCTCTATACTATCTACACGCATAGGTTCGACTAGAAGGCCATTTTTCCCGTGAACGATGACTCCGTCGATACCCTGACCCCTTACTCCCACAGTCACTATCCCGGCAGCCATAGCTTCCAGATACACTACTCCAAAGGTCTCGCTAAAACTTGGGAGTATAAAGGCATCAAACAGAGGGTAGAGATTTCTAAGTAGAGTGTTTTCCACACTACCAAAACAACAAACTTTATTCAGCAATCCGTGTTCCATGATCAAACTGTCCAGATGTGCTCTCTGATCTCCCTCACCGAATATGGCCAAACGAATGTCTTTCCCTTCCCGAACTATACCTGCTATTGCTTTGATCAAGAGATCAAATCCTTTGGTATATTTAAGGTTTCCCACACTGATGATCTTCAAATCGGCTCCTCTGATAAAGCATGAAACCTTGTCGATGAACGAATCCGTGACGTGGCTGAATTGGACTATTGCGTTCCCAATCACGCTAGTACTGCTAGTGGAGGCAATGTCATCAATCTGTCTGGAGAGGTTCCTATTTACACAAAATATGTGCTTCCAACCTCTGTAGGTAATTGGTAAAAGAATACGGTATATCTTTCGCAGTAGTGGATTCCTGATGTTGCTCGGATGAGTAATTATGTTATGCACAGTTAAGTAATGTGGAATTCCTGTCTTTCGCAGAAATGGAGCCAGGTTCACTAGCTCCGGAACGTGCCTGCAGTCATGTACATGGATCAAATCCGGCTTGAATGTACGGATCACTCTTTTCAAACGAGGAATCACAAGAATCCTGTACTTGATGGTGTTCAGGAAAAACAGCGGTCGAAACATCTTGAAATAGTGATGATACTCTCCCTCGGGAACTCTACTTAAGCTCATTTTCGATGTGCCATCAAGCATATGCGTAGCAAATACATAAACATCATAATGCTTCTGTAGCTCAAGCACTTGGTGTTTTACAAAGATGCCTCCGACAGGATTGGACTGGTCAGGATAAAGGTCTGTAACAATGAGTAGCTTCATAATGTTGATTACATTACGATTTGAGCTTTCTGAAAGGCACCAGGGAGACCAAATAGTCTCTGATCTCTACAAAATCTGATTTACGAGGTACCAGATAAGAGGCCAGTCTCTTTCCGGTTGTAAAATGTTCGTAAATCACGATCAAGACAAACCACATAGTATAAGCGATACTGGTGGCAAAAGCAGCTCCACATATTCCCCGGACCGGGATCAGGAGTAGATTCAACGATATGTTTATCAATAAAGCTATAGCTGGAAAAACTATGCTGATAATAGGAAATCCCTTGCTATTCAGGTAGTTATTGAATAAAGAACCAAAGGAAAGACTGAAGCTGGCCGGTATCAGCCACAAATAAACTCCATATACGGGCAGAAAATCCAAGCCATAGAATACTCCTAAAAAGAATCTACCCAGGAAGACAAAACCAAGATTGGCAATACCCAGGATAATAGTAAAAACAATGAGAAGCTTGCGCATGATGTGCCATTTTTCTTCGAGGGAAGCACTATCAGTAAGCTTAACCAGCAGCAAGCTACCTACGCTGTTAGATACAATCTGCATAACATCAATGATGTTCGCAGCTATGGAGTAGATCCCTACATGCTCGAAACCTAAAGCTTTCTTGATCAGAATGATGTCAAAGCGAATCAGTAACGACACCAAAAGAGAGGACACAAATACTCGGAAACTGTAGGTATAGATTAGTTTCAGCAAAGATGGGTCAAATCGGAACCTGATTGGTTTGCACTTGATGGTACCCAGGAAGTATCCGATTATCACACCCTGAGAACCAATCATAATAGCAAGCATAAAGAGGAGTTTGTTCGCGTTCCCAAAGAATAGCAGGGCTATCATCAACAAAAACGCGATGAACGCAGTACTCAGGACCCTGGCTATGGAATAACTCCATATCTTGTCCATGCCCACCTGGAGAGATTGTAATTGCATAGCAAACTTTGTAGTAGTAATAATTGCAATCAGGAACAAGGCTGCAGTCCTACTTAATTCAAAGCTCAGAAATCCGCTCCAGAAATCGATGAACAGAAGCCCAAAGAAGCCCAGCAGAATATTTTCCATAATAAACATGAACAAGGAAAAGCTGAATACCTCATGGACCTTTTCCGGGAACTTTCGGATCAAATACGGTATGCTCCGATATACTCCCAAATCCAATGTTGCCCAAGCGAAGCCAGTCATAGTGATCAGATAGCTATATCTGCCTTTGATCTCCACACCAAGGTATCTGGCAGACATAACACTGGTGAAAAAAGAAACCACCATAATCAATAGCCGAAAGCTACCGCTGGTGATGATATTCTTCTTTAGATTGATTTGAGTCATATCCGTTTCAGCCAAAAACGGCGACTGAGAGCCAGCATAATCAACACAATCCCCATTATCTGAATCCAACTGAGATGCTCTCCCAGAAACAGAAACGCCAGAAACGATGCTATTGCCGGCTTGAGGAAAAAGTAAATCGATGCTCTGGCGGCAGTGAGGGTCTTCATCGCCTCGAAATAAAAGAGATATGCCACTCCCGTTATAACAATCCCCAAGTAAAGCATCAAGCTGAGATTCGTAAGCGTTGGATCGAAGCGCATGCTTTTACCGATCACAGCATTGATGATACTGAGACTGATGCCGCCGATCAAAAATGATGCGCAATTCGTGATGCGATTGCCGTATTTTTGGATCGCCTTTTTGGTGAGCACAGTATAAAGCGCAAAGGTAATCGCTGCCAGGATCGCAAAGAATACACCCGTGGGCAGATGCACAAAGTTGCTGCTGGTATAGTCCCGCTCGCCCATAATGATGATGATCAACCCAACTACTCCCATCAGAATGCTAAAGATGTGATAACTGCTAAGACGCTCAGATAAGATCAGATAGGCAAACAAGCTCACAAACAGAGGATTCATGCTCACTATTATCGCCGTGAGCGATGCCTTCCCATAATAGATTGCCAATTGTAAAAGCAGCATACTGACTACGACGTTCAGGATTCCCAAAGCGCCGAGAGTCAATATGCTGCCAATATTTAATTTTACTTTATTCCGAGTTCCCTGCAGGATAGCAAAAGGGAGTATTACGGCCCCTCCGATGAGAAATCGCCATGCTGTAATGGCAAAGGGTGAAATCCCTTCTCCTAATAGCTTTCCGGCGAGTTCCAGAGAAGACCATATACATATCGCTATCAGACTGTACAGGTTACTCTTGATGTTCAAGGTTTATTTCATTAAGACCATTTTCTTGGTGGAACTGTAGCTTCCGGATCTCAGACGGAAGAAGTACACACCGCTGGACACGGCTGAACCGCTGTTATCCAAACCATTCCATACCAAGCTATTTACCCCGGCATTTGTCTGTTGGACATCATAACTCTTCACTAGCTGACCTTTCTGATTGAAGATATCGATGATGGCAGGAGCTGGTTTTTCCATCTGGAATTGAATAGTGGTTTCAGGATTGAAGGGGTTCGGATAGTTACCAATCAAAGCCACTTGTGCGGGAACCTGCAAGGGATCTTCGTTTGAGGTGGGATTGAAGTCAGAAAGGTTTCTGGGAGTGATCTGAGCGGTTTCCTGATAGTGACCAACCAAACCGTTCAGGCTAAATGTACCGGTAGGAATCAGAGTATCGATGTAATCGGCTTCTGAAAAAGCGGTGCGGAAGGTGAGATTGCCAGTGCCATCAGTAATAGTATAGTTCTGGCCGCTGGCGAAGTTTCCGCTACCTTCTGTGAAGTTTACATTGTCGATGTAAACCAAACGTGACTGGTAGCTATTTGTGCCAATATCTGCATTCAAATCGCCAATGGTAACAGTGGGGATATGGATCCAGTTGTTAGTGCTGGTAGCAGGTCCGGGATCTTGAGTTGGGATGAATTGCAAGGTCTCAAAATACATGCTCAGTTTTCCGGTAAGACCTGTGATCGCATCGCCGATCTCATAGTTTGTGGTAATGGCACCAGCGGTGTCATCGATCAGCACTGCAGCATCATGATCCTGCACATACTTTTGATTACGAGAGGATCTCTTGTATGTAAGAAATACATCATTGGTAATTTTATAGACAGTGCTATTATCGGCAGTCTGAGCTCTCAATTCGGTAAGGTTATTGATGGGAACCACAAAACCGTAAACTGCGGACACAATAGCGCTGGGCTCATAACCTTCAGCATATCCTCTGGCCTTGATTGTTGTAGGCTCAGACACGTTGATAGGTGTGCTGAACAGTGTGGAAGACTGAGTTGGTTCACTACCATCGATAGTATAATAAATACTTGCGCCTTCGGTAGTTGTGGATAAGGTAACATTGATAGGTTGGTCATAATGTCCTGCAGGAGGATTAAAAGTAGGATTGGCTACAAACTGTTGTCCGCTGCCATAAGCTGTCCATTCGATGTTATCGATTGTCACCTGACGATTGGAAGTTCCACCCTGGATGTTCCGGATTTCCATCACAAAATCACCAGGCACATTCACGCCATTCACTACGAAATCGTAAACAGTTGGGTCAGCACCGGAAGTACCGCCAAAGGGCTCAGATTCTGCTACCAGGAGATCGTTGATGTACAGAGCAATCTGTCTGTCTCCGGCACTGGTATAAGCTTTACGCATCTGAACCGAGAAGTTTCCGATACCGCCGGGTATACTGGAAGAAACGATCCTGCTGGGAGCTTCGCTGCGTCTCAATATCATTCCTTGGCCTTCGATTGAATTATCGTTTGAGCCCGCCACAGATCCTGTGACAGCGTAATAGTTCCATTCCACACCGGTGTCTCCGGTGAATGAGCCGTCAATGTAGTTGGTGCCAGTATAATCAAAGTTGGCAAAGGTCTCTTGGCCTTGTGCCCATACTGTCACTGCAGCTACAAGACAAAGGACTATCATTAAGGTTTTCTTCATAATTTCCTCCATGAAATTACGTATTTCACTGTTCCTTGCTTATTTAAATCCATATCATTACCCCTGTCATAAAGCCAACAGGGCTGTATACAAAAAGCTTCCGGCAAGGAGGATACTATCGGTACGATCCAATATTCCTCCGTGTCCGGGAATCAATTTCGAACTGTCTTTCACATTACAAAACCTTTTGAGCATAGATTCCAAAAGGTCTCCAAGCTGACCGAACACGCCTGCTGCCAGCGCTAGGAGCACAAGCTGCGTAGGCGTAAAATAGCCGATATTTCCAATATACAACATAAATGAAATTAACGCGGGAGCAAGTAGTCCAGCCACAAAACCTTCAAGGCTTTTCCGGGGGCTAACTTGTGTTATTCCACGACGTTTCCCAAAGCGCATACCTACAAAATAGGCACATGAATCCACTATCCAGATCATCAGTATTAAGGCAAGCAAAATCTTGGATTCTGGCTGTAGCAACGCTATCTTCACGATCATTGCCGGCATCAGAGCAGTATATACTGTACCGAACAGATTGGCAAACAAGCGTGGTACACTTTTTTGCTCTTCCCAATCGAACATAACCTCCAGCATCGCGGCGATGAAGGCTGTCAGCAGCAGGCCGATCTCCCACTTTGGGAAAAGGAGCCATAAGCTGTAAAGCAAGGGATTGATAATCACCCACAACCAGGGGATGCAAATTCCCGCTTTTCTCATCATGGCGATGTACTCCTGACTTCCCATCAGGCTGACCAGTAAAAACATCAGATACAATGGGATACCTTCGAAATACAAAGCTAGGATCAGGACAGGGATGAAAAAAATAGAAACCAACACTCTTTTACTTAGTTCAGACATCATCATACCCCCCCAAACCTACGCTTTCTGCCCTGAAAGTCCAGTAGTGCAAGCAGCAACTCCAATTTGCCAAAATCCGGCCATAAAGTGTCTGTTACATAGATTTCAGCATAAGATGCCTGCCAGATCAGGAAATTCGAGAGCCTGGATTCTCCGCTTGTTCGTATAATTAAATCGGGATCGGGCTGACCTGCTGTATACAGGTAATCACCGAAGTTTTCCGGAGATAGTTCAGCTATCTGCTGTGAATCTAGCTTTTTGATAGCTTCGATGATCTCCATGCGACCACCATAATTGAAGGCAATGTTTAACTTCAACCCAGTGTTCTTATGTGTTTTAGCTGCCAAAGTTTTGATCTCAGCTAAATAACTGGGATCCAAGCCTTGTGTGGAGCCGATGATATCGATATAAACATTCTGCTCGTTTAGCTCCGGAATCTCGTCTATCAAATACTCCTTCAACAGCTTCAGGAGGCCTTGCACTTCATCTTTGGGACGCACCCAATTCTCGGTGGAAAAGGCATAAAAGGTTATTAATTGGAGTTTTAGCTCCACTCCCAGTTCCACTACCTGACGAATGGCCTTTGCACCTGCTCTGTGCCCAAACAACCTCGGTTGCATACGCTTTTTTGCCCATCTGCCATTTCCGTCCATAATGATCCCGATATGCTTGGGTAAGCGTGCCATATCCAGCTTTGGAAGCAGACTCCTGTAATCCTTAGCCATTCATCCTCGATTTTGCGCTCAACTTCAGCCAGGCATAGATAAAGGGATCCAGATCGCCATCCATTACCTTATCTACCTGACCGCTTTCAAAGTTGGTGCGGTGATCTTTTACCATCTGATAGGGTTGAAACACGTAAGAGCGGATCTGATTCCCCCATCCAATGTCTGATTTGGAGTTTTCCTGATTCTTTTTTTCTGCTTCCCTAAGCTCCTCATAATATTGATACAATCTGCTTTTCAAGATTGCCATGGCTTTTTCGCGGTTTTGAATCTGAGAGCGTTCATTTTGGCAGCTAACTACTATGTTTGTAGGCAGATGGGTGATGCGCACCGCAGAGTCCGTGGTATTCACATGCTGTCCCCCTGCTCCACTGGATCTGTAGGTATCGATCTTGAGGTCCTTGGCGTCTATCTCTACCTCAATATCGTCATCAAACTCTGGATACACAAATACCGAAGCAAATGAAGTCTGCCGTTTCCCCTGGGCATTAAACGGACTCATCCGCACCAGACGGTGGATGCCGATCTCACTTTTGAGCATGCCATAAGCAAAATTTCCCAAAATCTCTATGGTTGCGCTTTTGATGCCAGCTTCTTCCCCGGGCAGACTGTCGATGATGTTAAATACATATTTACTATCTTCCGCCCAACGCATGTACATGCGGAGCAGCATATTAGCCCAATCCTGTGCTTCAGTACCACCCGCACCGGCATGAATGGTAAACAGGGCATCGTTGTGGTCATATTTATCGTTCAAAAGGCATTCTATCTCAGCTTTTTCGGTAAAGAGCCGAATCGCGGGAAGTCTCCCTATGGCTTCTTCCAGCATATCGTTGGAAAAATCTTCATCCAGAAAGCTAATATAGGTTTCCAGCTCATCTTTGGTAGCTTCCAGATCAGCTATGTGCTGAATCTCATCGCGCAATTGAGATACGCGTTTACCGGTCTTTTTGGCTATATTTTGATCTTCCCAAAAACCGGGTTCATTCATACTGTTTTCCAGTTCTTGCAGTTCTTGTTTCTTTTTATCCTGATCCAGAAGCTTGCGGATCTCCCTTATTTGGTCGATCAGTTCTGTGGCTTCTCGTTTAAATTCAATATAGTCCATCAGTTATCCTTCAAAATAGGCCTCAACTCAAAATGTGATACACAAGCGATTGTGTCAAGCGCAAACTGAAAATATTCCTTCAGTTTCCCTGTTTTCTACTGCTCATCGACTTGATTTTTTGTGAAAACCAAATCGTCTGGATAGTATGCCCATATCACTATCTGAAAACAGTTTCATCAGAAATCTTTGGTGGATAGTGTCCTCATCTGTTTCTTCCCTTTTGAATAAAGCCTTGCTGAACGGGATATAAAGCTGTTATCATCCAGTGGTCACTCGATGATAACGGGATGATATCACGATTGGCACGAGTTTGGAAGAAGGGTGGGACTCGAGATTCACTGAGGGATAAAGCTTTTCTGGAAGTATAAACAATCAGATCAGGCAAGCTTTCTGCCTGTGGACTTCCTACAACTGAAACATTGCGGGAAAATTCTGGCTTGACAAGAGAAAGCTAATATCAGACAGGTTCCTGTGTAAACAGAACAGAAAATTGACTTATCATAGAGGTTTTGATGAAAATCGCTACATTCCGCGTCGGGCTTGGTATTCTATGTATCGCCCTTGCTCTGTCTGCTTGCGCACGAAACAAAAAGTATCTATCCAAAGCAGAAAATGAGCGCAAGTTGGGGAATTACGAAACCGCGGCATTCTACGCTATCGAATCCTTGAAACTGAAACCGGACTACCGCAAAGCTCAGATTGCTTTGAAAGAAAGCTATCCCCTTGCCATCGTTCAACGTAAGGAACGTCTATTAGCCCTGCAAGCCAGGGATGAGCAAGATAATCTGGAAGACATACTGGTAGAGTATATGGCTCTACAAAAGCTTAGCGATGCCATTCGAAGCCTGCCCGCCATCATCAATCCCGAAACCGGGATGACACTTATCTTCGACTCCAGCGATTACAGCGCTCAGATAGCAGACACCAAAACTATGTGTGCGGAGATGTATTATCAAAAAGGCTTACACCAGAGTAGGATGGATACGTCCAGAACAGGGCAGCGACTTGCCGCTGAACACTTTAAGAGAGCAATGGTCTTTGTCCCGAACTATTTGGATAGTGCCAGCCGTTATGAAAGCGCCCGCCAAAACGCCGTTACCCGAGTAGCAATCCTGCCTTTTGATGATGTGTCCGGTTTTGGCAAGAAACACGGAGCTGCATCTGAGATACTAAGCGCAATGATCGTGGATAAGCTCCTGCAGAAATCATCTTTGATGGAATACTCTGAACTCATTACCCGCGACAGAATCGAGCAAGTGCTCAGCGAACAGGAATTTAACGCTTCCGGTTTGGTTGAAGAAAGCAGTACTGCATCCATCGGACACTTGCTGGGTGCAAATGCCATCCTGAGCGGAAAAATACTCCAGATTGCATACAACGCTCCCCGCGTGATTAGTAAAGATATCTCTGAAACTGGCATCGTGGAAGAAGAAAGCGACAATGAGGTCAAAGAAAAGGAGATAAGCTGCAGTTTCACGGAATATACCATGAATAGCAGCATGCAGGTAGTTGCTTCCTACACTTTACTTGAGGTAAGCAGCGGAAAGATATTGGCACACAAGAATTTCAACCCAACATATACTTTCAATGAAAAATGGGGAAAAGTGCTAAGTGGAGATGCTCGTGCCCTTAGCAAGAAGCAACAAGAGCTGGTTAATACTACCGAGGCTTTGGCGCCATCGCCAGCGCAAATGCTTCATACGGTTTTGGAAAACCTGAGTGATGAACTTACGGAACACATTTCGGGATATATGAGATGAGATATCTTGCGATTTTACTTGTCTGTCTCATCTGCTTGATAGGATGTTCAACAATTAAAAGCTTGCCGGATTGGATCAATACACCGAATTATCATCCCTCCTATTTCAGCGCTTTTGTGCAAGTAAAGAGCAGCCTGCCACATTATAAAGACCTAGCGCGGGATATGGCAGCAAATGACATCGCCATGCAGATAAGCACATACATAGAATCTGAGACCAGGGTGTCTGAAACAGAGATCATGGGCATCTCAAACAGTGAATACTTATCGAACATACGCAGTAGCAGCAGTGCCAGCCTGAAGAACCTTAGCCCAGTTGAAAGCTATGAGGACGAGGATACATATTATGTGTTGTACAGACTTAGTAAGGCAGAATACTATGCAGAAAGGGCGAGGCAGCGAGACCTGGCTCTGACACTGGCACAAGATTTGCTAATGCAATACGACGAAGCAGAAGAACAACCCGGCATCGCTCTTCCCTACCTACTTTCGGCCTTGGATCTGATTGCCGCATATCTGGATATGGATCTTACCTGCCCTATGGGCAATATGGCGAGCATCATCTACTCCCGCCTGAATCACCTGCCACAGCTTATCAATTATCAATGGAATATACAAAGCCTGTCCGCAGTAGCAAAAGCGCAAAAAAGTCTTGTCTTGGAAGGCTATGTTCGTAATCGGGAAAGCGGAGTGGCCTTGGCCAATATCCCCCTGGAAGCGTCATCCGAAGCAATTGACTTTACCAATCCCCAATTCAGCAATACTGAAGGTAGATTCAACTTCAATATCTGTCGTATAGATAGTTACGAACCCTTTCAAACAGTGAATCTGAGCTTCAACAAGGAGCATTATTCATCGCTATTGCATAACAAAACTGCTCAGAAGATCTGGGATGGCCTGAGCTTCGATACGAGCAGATTGGTCATCGAAGTCATGAAGCCCCAGGTTTTCCTTGATTATGCCTATCTTTCAGCCTTTCAAGGAGGCTATCGCGATACGGTTGCCGGAGCATTGGCAAATCTGAACGTAGGAGTGGCAGCAAAACTGGATGAAGCCGACTACTTGGTAAAAGTAAGGATTGAAGCAAAACCGGGAAAATATATCAACAACATGAAGTACTTCACTTCCCTGGCGGATATACGCCTGAGCCTGATCGATCCCAACAGCGGAGCTACCATCAACTATCTGGAGCAGACCAATCTAAAAAGCGGAGCAACTACTCGTGAAGCAGCCGAACGTAATGCGGAACGCGATGCTGCTACCATGATCGGAGAATCCCTGCTCTATCGCCTATTGTACAACTACCTCCTAAAGTGAATGTTACACGAGCTCTTACCAGAAATTCCCTTGACATCAGAGGGGAACTGAGACTGTTTGCAATATACGCTAAAGAATACTAAAAATATTATTGTGGAGTGTGTCTTGATAGTCGTACATAGATTAGCAAGCTATAGGATGGTTTTATGCTAAGGGGGCCTGCATTTCAACGCGATGAGCAGGAGCGGTTAAAAAAGACCATCGATATGGTCACGCGTCTCTATGTGCATATATTAAAGAACGATAACCGCATATCCAGTACCGAAATAAACATCCTCTACTCGCTGTTGACCAATCTTTTTGCGCAGGTGGACGTATCCTGGGAAGCCTATGTAAGGCAGATCGTTGACAGCGATTATAACATCAATGAAGTACTTACCTATCTGGATCGGCATCTATCCGTCTTCGATAAGATTCGCATCATTCAATCCCTGATAATCATGGCAAAGACCGAAGAAGATTTTGCCATATCGGAGCTTACGGAGATCATGGAACTGGGGAAAAGCCTCAATATCTCCACCGATCAGTTCCTACCTCTCATAGATCATTTCGAGCACAATCTCAGTAGTCCTGCCAGCATCAGTTGCCGCCATCACCTTAGTCACATCAGACACTCTGTATTCTCGGATTACGTGGTCTTTGGTTCCAGTACTACAGCGGATGTCGCTTTCCGGGACGAAAGCCTGAATCCCTATGAATGTGCCATATATGCCATCGATAAACATCTGTTTCTCAGTATCTCTGCCAGCAGTAATGTACATCTGAATGGCAATCCCGTAGCGGTAAACTCCATAATCCTGCTCAATAAAGAGAGCTATATCAGCCTGAAGGATAGAGATTACTTTTATAGCTGCCTGGAGAAGATGTATTTCCTGCGCGATGAAGAAGATGACATAGTCTTCCGCAAAAGCACTTACGATTTCACTGTGCACAAGAGCCAGAATTCATACAGCTTCCTGGTATCTGGGGGATCTGTGGCTCTGAATGGCAAAGAAATGTCTCATGGCCGGCGCTACGATGTCTTTTTTGATGATACCATACAGATCAGAGGATACGCACCCTTCCATCTGGGTATGGTAATAGAGCACCGTTCCATCATTGGTGTAGAGGATTATGTTCCCCAAAAGCTGTATATCCGCTTTGACAAAGGCTTCTTTAACACAAGCCGGGAAGATAGCGACAAGAGCATTACGGTAATCGAATTGCGTGGCGGCAATTATTATGTGCTTCCCCCAAAAAAGGGATTCAACATCTTCGTGAACCGAAAGATGGTTACCGAAGCAAGCCCGATAAATCTAAATAAAGACATTATTACCATAGGGAAACGTAACTTCCGCATCAACAACCTCTATGACCTCATTGAAACACCATTTGAGATTGAAAGAATTACTGTAACCGACATCAAGCACTATTTTCCAGATGGCAAGTTGGCATTGGATTCTATATCATTTGAGGCTCAACGAGGACAATTGATAGCCATTATGGGACAAAGCGGATGCGGTAAATCCACTCTCACGAAGGTGCTTTCCACTGAGATCAATCCCAGCTACGGACAGATTACCATCGATGGAAAAAACCTCTATTCAAACATCAACTACTTCCTGGAACACATGGCTTATGTACCTCAGGATGACCTGCTGTATCCCAATCTCAGCGTTTACGAAAACCTCTGGTATAGAATTCGTCTGCGTATGCCCCACATCCAACCGGCTCTATTGAGACAAAAAGTAAACAACATCCTGAACCAGGTGGGGCTCAATCATCATCGGGATACTATCGTGGGTGAATTCAAAAAGAAGAATCTCAGCGGCGGAGAACGCAAGCGATTGAACATTGCCTTGGAACTGCTCTTTGAACCTACCATTATCATCTGCGACGAACCTACCAGCGGGCTTTCGTTCAATGATGCCGAGCAAATCATCGACATCCTGACCACACTCTGTGTGCAAGGAAAGATCGTGATCATTACCATCCATCAGCCCAACAGCAGTATCTACCGTAAGTTTGACAGGGTATTGATGATGGATATGGGCGGTGTTCTGGCATTCTATGGTAATCCCACGGAGAGTTTCCCCTATTTTGACGAAGAACTAAGCCAATTGACTATTCGCCGGGCTGAGATCGAAAGAAAAAGGCAATTAATGACCTCGGACTACTTCTACGACATCATCACTTACCCTGAATATACTATCAGAGGTGAACATGTGTATGAGCAATCCCAAAAACAGATACAGCAAAAACGCAGATTCCCACCGGACTATTGGAGAGACAAGTTTAAGCGTAAGATGCTGTTTGAACTCATTCAAAGCGACACCTCGGATAGCAGTCAGAGCACTGCCGGCTTCAAACGTTTAAAGAAACGACTGGGGCCGCGCTCGTATCTGATAAGTCTTTGGAACTTTGTATCACGCAGTTTTCTCATGAAAATCCGCAATACAAGCAACAATCTCATCACGTTCATTGAAGCTCCTCTTTTGGGACTCATCATCTCCTTTATCCTGAGGCACACGACCAGCGATAGCTATTCTTATCATAACAACAACAATATCTTTATCTACATCTTTGTGTCCATCATCGCTTTCATTTTCCTGGGTATGTCAAACTCCATCGAAGAGATCCTCAGCGAGCGCAAGATCATCGTGAGAGAACGGCTGATGAATCTGAGGATGAGTAGCTACCAATTGTCCAAATTATGCGTTTTAGCCCTGTTTGGGCTCATTCAAGCCATTCTGTATCACTTTATAGCAGCGTTGGTCTTGAACATCCGCGGACTGTCGTTTACCAGCGTGCTGTACTTTTTCCTGGCCTCACTGATAGGAAACTCACTGGGTTTACTCACCTCGACTTTCATCAAGGAAAATCGCGCAATCATCAATATCCTTCCCCTCGTTCTGATTCCTCAGATTATCTTTGGAGGAGCCGTTATCGAATTTGAGCGCATGAATAGAAATTTAAAGCTTTACGAAAAGCACCCTGTGCCAGAAGTAGTACAGTTAATCCCCTCGCGCTGGCTTTTTGAAGGACTCACTACTTCCTATGCCAAAAACACCAAATTCCACAGAGCTTTAGCGCGGGTGCAAAAAAAGGAATTGACATATTTACAGAATTACAGGAGTGCTTCCATTAGTCATAACGAGTTCCAAACCAAGCGCTCTGAGATATATTATGCCAAAACCCGGATCGCCGAGAGATGGGACCCAAATAAAGTCATGAATTCTTACCTGAACTCTGCTGTAAGCATGATGGATGGCAGAGTTTTGAATAGTAATAGGAACGAGTTTCTTTCCAGTTATAAACTACTGGGTAAAAAGCGGCATCGTACCTGGACTTTCAACGCTCTGGTAATCTTGTTTTACGCTTTGGGCTTGAACTTGATTACCTGGATAAAACTAAAGTATTTATTTAAAGATTGAGGAGTGATAACATGAAAACTCGTTTGATAATTGTAACGGTATTGATCCTGATGCTGTTTTCTTTTGCCTGCAAGAAAAAGGCTGGACAAATCCCAGATCAGGAGATGGCTGAACAGATAACCACTTTTGCTCCGCTGCCTTCCTTCAAAGAAGTGTACAGCACCTTGGATCAGGTTCAGGTAAAAGATATCGCTGCCGCAGTTCCTGCTACCACATACAAAGCCAAGCAGGAAGAAGTGCGCAACGCCTTTTCACTGGGTTTGCTTACCGCTGATGCAGTTTTGGCCACCAAAGGCCGCAATAAAAGCAAGCTCAGCGACATCTCTGCTCAGATGATGACTCTCACCGAACTCTTGGGGCTCGAAAGTGAGGTCAATCGCCTTGGCGACGACATGAAGACCATGATCGAAAAGGAAGAATGGGACAATCTGGATAAAGCCCTTGACGCTCATAAAGAAGAAGTGGAGATAAAGCTTTGGGAAAGCGAGAACTTCGACAACTACACCCTGATGCTGATGGGGGGTTGGATCGAAGCCGCAAATCGCATCGCCTGGCTGATAAACCAGAACTATAGCGCTGAACGCACTAAAGTACTGGCCCAAAAAGGAACCTTCAATCATTTGCTGAACAATCTGAAGCAAATCAAGACTGAGTACATCGTAGAGCAAGATGCTTTTATAAAAGCAGTAAGCACTACCGAAGAGCTGAAGAATCTCATCGATCATGATCTGGACTCAACCTACACCAAAGAACAAATTGCTGAGATTATCGCCAAAACTGACGCCATCAAGGCGGCTTTTCAAGAATAAACCCTGATGCATCCTTTAACGCGGCAATCCCGGAACCAGCAAATCACTGATTCCGGGATTACGCTATTTTAAGCATAATTCATCAGATATAAGCATCGATCTGTAAACTAAAGGAGACTGCCTATGAGACTTGGTATGGTCTTTGTTTTACTGATTTTCAGTTGTTTATTGTGTGCCAACAGCTTTATCGCCCAAGACAGCCCCTGGGATGACGGCAGAGCTGTGGATCTGAGCTGGGAACTCAGCCCAATGACCCGTCAAGTAAGCATTCAACGGGTTAATGAAGAAGGGCTACTGGTAGATGTGCACAAATCCACTCTTGCCAAAGGCTCATTTACGGATAACAATCTGGAATCAAACGAAACTTACAGATATCGCCTAACAGCGGATTTTGCCAATGACAACCTGGTATTGATGACTGAAGCTACCACGGTAGAGCAGTGGTTCGCCTTTCGTAAGCTTGGCTTTTTGTTGCTGCTGTTGGTTTTATCCTGCGCTATCCTCTACTACATCCATGCCGCCAGAAAGGGCAAGGACTTCTTCATTCGCCGCATTGCTGGACTGGACAGCATGGAAGAAGCTATAGGCCGTGCCACGGAAAAAGGACGCCCTATTCTATATGTGCCGGGAATCAGTGATCTGGACGATATCCAAACCATTGCCAGCCTTACCATCCTCAGTCACTTAGCTGAGCGCAGCGCAGAATACAACACCGAGCTAATCGTACCCTGCCGTTTCTCAATGGTTCTTTCTGCTGCCAAAGAAGTAGTGAAAGAGGCATACATCAAAGCGGGAAGACCAGATGCATACAAGGCAGACAACGTGTTTTACCTCACTGACGACCAGTTTGGCTTTGTCGCAGGTATAGACGGCATCATGTTACGAGAAAAACCAGCCGCAAACTTCTTTATGGGCTCTTTTTATGCAGAATCCCTGATACTGGCCGAGACCGGTTTTGCTACGGGTGCCATACAGACTGCTGGAACCGCTCAAGCTCACCAATTGCCATTCTTTGTTGTCAGTTGCGACTATACTCTCATTGGTGAAGAGCTCTTCGCAGCATCCGCATATCTATCCAAAGATCCCCAGCAACTGGGCAGCCTGAAGGGGCACGACTTTGGCAAATTGATGGTTATCCTGCTTATAATAATCGGAGTAATCCTGCAGATACTGGGCATCTCCGCTCTCAAGGACTTCATCGCTGGAGCTGCATCATGAAGAGATCATTACCGCTTATCCTGGCTTTTATAGTAGGAGTAATCGTTCTCCTTTCCGAGTTTATCCCCCATCGTCCCTTCAATCAGATCGTCTCCACCTTGGAGAATTGGTTTATGATAATCGCAGGTTTTGCCATCCTCTTGGGTCAGATCAGTCTGATCCGTATGAATGCCAACAAGATAGCCAACCGTTTACCGGATTGGCAGTACCATCTTGCCGGCTTGGTCAGCTTCGCTTTGATGTTGATCTTTGGACTCCTGTGGGGCATGCAGGAGACTCCAGGTCTATTGGGTGATGGATCAGGTATTTCCGCCTGGTTGGGAGCAAAACCCTTCGATTATCTCTTCGAAAATGCCTATATGCCGCTCTCGGCCACGCTGTTCTCTCTTTTGGCATTTTTCATTGCATCAGCGGCATACAGAGCTTTTATCATCCGCAGCCTTGAATCCAACTTACTGATGATAACCGCTGTAATCGTGATTATCGGCCGCACCAGCATCGGCACTATGCTCACCGGATGGCTTCCCGAATCCCTCAGCTTTTGGCACATCCCAAATCTGGCGGATTTCATCATGGAATACCCCAATTCCGCCGCACAGCGGGCGATCTTGATCTCTGCCGGACTCGGTATTGTCGGTAGCTCCCTGCGCATCATTTTGGGCATAGAACGCAGCTATCTAGGGGGTGATAAATGACACTCTCTGCAGTTATGGAACGTAGAATCATCTATACCGTATTGCTCATAGCAGTAGCCCTGCCTCTCATCTTCCCCATCGGCTGGACTACGGAAGTCTCCGAATACACCAACATTGTCTACAGACTGATCGAAGAAACACCTGAAGACAAAGTGGTGATTGTATCCTTTGACTACGACCCTTCCACGATGACCGAGCTGCAACCGATGGCAGAAGCCATGATTGAACATGCATTTATTAAGAATCAAAAGGTAATAGCCACTGCGCTGTGGCCTATGGGCGTTCAGATGGCAGAACAAGCCTTTGATAAAGTGCTCTCATACTATCCCGACAAACAGCGGGGCATAGACTACGTGAATCTGGGCTACAAAGTAGGCGGAATGGTTACGATCCAAGCCATGGGCAGAAGCCTCAAGGAAGTGTATCCTTCAGACAATCAGAATACTGCTTTTGAGGACATCCCTATGTTACAAAACATACACCGTCTAAAGGATATTGCCTGGATCAGCTCCTTATCCAGCGGAGTACCGGGTATCAAAGAATGGATGATGGTAGCCCGCGACAACTATCAAGTGCCTGTTACAGGGGGCTGTACAGCCATCAGCGCTCCGGGATTTTTCCCTTACGTGAATGAACAGCGCCAGCTCTATGGACTACTGGGAGGGCTTAAAGCCGCCAGTGAATATGAAAGCCTGATCGGCAGACTGGGTCCCGCCACCACCAAGATGGACGCTCAATCCATAGCTCACTTACTGATCCTGGTATTCATCGCCATCGGCAACATCAAAGCCTATCGCAGCAGAAAAGGGAGGCAGCAATGATCCATGTAATGCAAGTATTAGGAATCTGGCTGGCAGCCTTCTTTACTCTGAGTATTTTTAGTTTTCTATACAAAGACAATCCTTTCTACAAATTCTCTGAGCAGGTATTTGTGGGGCTGTCCGCTGCATATTGGCTGGTGTACATCATTTACTCCATAATGGTACCAAACCTCTTTGCCAAGCTGATTGACGACTTTTTCGGAAACATCGTACTACTGATCCCCGCCATTTTAGGCTTGATGATGCTGATGCGCTTGCATCCCAAAACCCAGTGGTTAAGCCGTTACCCCATCTCAATCATGATCGGTACTACCGCCGGTATTTCCATGTTGCGCTATATGAAGAGCGACATTCTGGAGCAAGTGACCGCAACGATGATCAATCCTTTTGCAGCCGATAGCACCTCTGGCATTGCGGGCAATTTACTACTAATCATCGGTACAATCACTGGAGTCTATTTCTTTTATTTTAGCAAGAAACAGGAAGGCATATATAAAGTCCCGTCCAAGATAGGAATCTGGTTTCTGATGGTAAGCTTCGGTGCCACATTCGGATACACTGTAATGGCCAGAATCTCGTTGCTCATCGGTCGTCTGGAATTTCTGCTCATGGATTGGCTTCACATCATAAAGTAAGGAAAGATAACCATGTTACAACTACATCAACGCTTTATCCAAACTGCTAAACGTTTTCCCAACAGGATTGCTGTATACGACAAAGCCACTATGCAGGATTATACTTACTCCAAAATGCTGATTGCCAGCCTGATCTTAAAGGAACACATTGCGAAGATACGGGGAAAATACATCGGGATACTGCTCCCAACCGGAGTAGGTGCGATGCTTGCCATCCTGGGCAGCTTGATGAATGGCAAGATACCTGTGATGATAAACTATGCCACTGGAGCTATCGACAATTGCCTCTATGCAAGAGAAAAGTGCCAGTTTAAAACAATTATCACCAGCAAGAAGCTTTTGGACAAACTTGGCCTTACACCTATCGACCACATGATCTTTGTGGAGGATATCCTGGCCAGCGTCACCCTGCCCACAAAGTTGAAAGCAGCTCTTGTTTCGAAGCTGCCTTTTTTTATCCTCAAAAACATGGTGCATCATGGAGACCTCTCCGAGATATCCGTGATTCTTTTCACCAGTGGTAGCGAGAAAGAACCAAAAGCAGTTCAGCTATCCCACCGTAATATCCTGCACAATGTAAATGCCTTCCCCACCATGATTCCTTTGAACGAGAGTGATGTATTCGCATCCATCCTGCCCATGTTTCATGTCTTCGGTCTCACAGTGGATTTCTGGCTTCCAGTAACCATAGGCGCCAGTATGCTCACCTACCCGAATCCCTTGGAGTATCGCACTGTTTGCGATTACATCCGCGATTATAAGGTTACTTTCATAGCTGCAACTCCGGCTTTCTTCTATGGCTATCTACAGAAATCCCAACCGGGGGATTTTGCTTCTGTAAAGATCGCTATTGCCGGAGCGGACAAACTTCCGGAAAAGGTCTATGAAGGATACCTTACAAAGCATAATCTCACTGTCCTGGAAGGATACGGCACTACCGAAACCAGCCCAGTAATCTCCACCTGCTATCCCGGTCATCACAAGCCCGGCAGCATCGGCAAACCGGTGCCAAACACCCAGGTGCGGATACTCGATATAAACACAGATAAGATACTGGGACCCAATAAAGAAGGGAAGATACTGGTAAAGGGCGATCTGGTTATGGAAGGCTATCTACACGATATCGAACAAACCTCGTTCAGAATCCGCAATGGCTGGTATGATACCGGAGACATTGGTTTAATCGACGATGATGGTTATTTATACCATAAAGGGCGCCTCAAACGCTTTGTTAAAGTAGGTGGTGAGATGGTCTCGCTGGTAAAAGTAGAAGAACTCCTCACCGATGTCTTGCCCGATGACCTGATCTGCTGTGTGGTTGACATTCCCAATCCCACTAAAGGCGCAGATGTGGTCGCAGCAGTAGCAAACGGTGATTTTGATGTGCATAAAGTGCTGAAACAGTTAAAGAAGGAATTGCCCTCGATTGCAATTCCCAAACAGTTTTATGTAATCGAAGACATCCCCATGATGGCAAGCGGTAAAGTGAACTTCCGTGAAGTTGAAAAGATCGTCCGAGACAAGATTTCAAATAAAAATGATGCAGATAAGTGACCTAAAACACCCCATATTCCAAAACACTCTGAAACAGATTGCCACCATAGCTGGCTTGATTCATCGTTACGGATGGGCTGAGGCTAATGCCGGAAACCTGAGCATCGATGTAACCGAAACCGTGAAACAACACATGTTTACCGAACTGAACTGGTTTATTGTCTCCCGAAGCGGTAGCCGTTACCGCCAAACTGCGCTGAATCCCCTGGAAAACATGATGCTGATAGCCTGTTCCGATGCCGAAGATAACTACTTCCCGGAAGATGCCATACCTACAAGTGAATGGATCAGCCATCGCTGTCTGCAAATGCAACATAGCAACTTTAAGGTGATCCTTCACACTCATCCTGCGGAGATCATCGCATTATCGAACCTGGAACTGGGAAAAGATGTTAATTCACTCAATAGTAAACTCTGCGAATTGCTTCCGGAATTGCCACTATATCTTCCTGAAGGAGTGGCAATTGCTCCCAGGGCAGCTCCTGGTTCCCAAGAATTGTGCGAGCTAAGCCTGCAAACTCTGGAAAACCGTAAAGCGCTAATTTGGTCTGGACATGGACTATTGGCCTTTGCCAACGATCTGGATGAAGCCTTGGATTATCTGGAGATTGTTACCAAAGCAGCCAGGATATTGCTGTTAAACGGCTCGCAGAAGAGTTCTTAGTTCTTAGTTAATTAGTTCTGCGGTGCTGCAGTGCTGCAGTTGAATACTTCGCCTCGCTTTCGCTTTTGAACCTCGTTGAGGGTTCGAGCCGACTGAAGAAGAATCCTGTGGATTCTGTGGCAAATCGGAGTTTGCCACACCAAAGCTTCTATGCTTTCCCTTGAGGACTTCAGTAGGCACGTCTCTAGGAACCCACGTGTATCAGTTCGATCTGCGTGCTATTCATCCTCCTTACCTAAAGCTGTGATGAAGTAGATATCAAGCCGTTATCAAGCAGTGACCACTCGACGATAACCCGATGATATCTACTTCATATCAAGACGATGCAAAGGCCATAATTGAGCCAAGATGGTAATAACTGTTCCAGCAACCACCGCTCTACCCTATACGGACTCAGAATGCTCGTGTGAATGCCACAATCCCACAAAGAAGCTCTTAAGCTTCGCTCAAGTGGTGCTCAAGATACCGATAGGTTGTGCGGGAGAGGATAGATAAGTGGAAGGGATTAGTAATGCAAATTAAGCTAATAAGCACAGTAGAGACCCAAGAAAGGGGAGGGAAAAAACGTAGCATCGGAATGCTACGATACTGGATGCGCGCCTGACCTTATCCCCGAAATTTACACCAGCAGAAGAGTGACACATGGGTCAGCAACAGCCGTTTTTTCTGATCAAAAATTTCCCGCTTTACAGCAGGAGCTTGTCGGGAGAATTTGTTGCTCAGAAAA
>JAQWBI010000025.1 GCA_028706475.1 Candidatus Cloacimonadota bacterium | reverse complement strand
ACACCTCGTTGTTATTCCTTGCCTAAAGCATAAAGCAACAATAATATACGAGGTGTTTTTGTCAAGAAGTATTTTAAGCTATTTTACTGCCTCTCAATCACATGGGCTACTGGGAAAGATTAGTAACTTATTTTAACAGATATAGATAGCATAGGTGTCTTGTTACTCCAGTGCATTGTTTGGGTTCAAAAGTTCCTTCGGTCGCTGTAGCACTCCGGAGATTGCCACTCCAAGCTTAACTTGATACTACAGGCAAAGCCCGGTTAATTATTGCTCGTCCGGGACTATATACTCCTCAATCAGGTATTTATCCATTGCGGGAAGCGTAACTTTCAGGTGGATTCCGTCTTCCTGGTAATCCTCGCTTTCGATGATGCCGACATCGTGCAGGCGGGAGACCAGAGCTGTCTGCGAATAGGGCAGATGCAGGTTGTAGGAGCGGTTGTCCATCAGCACAGTCTCAATCTTTACCAACAGCTCATCGATTCCTGTGTCCTGCACAGCGCTAATGGCGATAGCATCCTTGTAGTACCGCTTCATGATGGTCTTCATCCTGTCATCGATCAGATCATTTTTATTCAAAACCAAAAGCTGGGGGATGTCTTCCGCTCCGATGGATTTGAGCACTTCATTCACCTGCTGGATATAGTACTCATGGCGAGGGTCTGCGATATCGACAACATGCAAGAGCAAATCGGCATCTACAGCTTCCATCAACGTAGCACGGAAAGAGGCGACCAGATGGTGTGGTAGATTGGCAATGAAACCTACGGTATCGGAGATCACGGCCGGAGCACCTGTGGACAGCTTTAACTGCCTGCTGGTTGAATCCAGAGTGGCAAAAAGCCGATCTTCAACCAGTACGCCTGCATCGGTGAGGCGATTGAACAGAGTGGATTTACCGGCATTGGTATAGCCCACCAGGCAGATCTTTTTACTGGCTTCACGTTGTTTGCGCTGGGTTTCTTTGTGCTGAGTAATTTGGTCGATGGCTGTGCTTATCTTTCGGATTTGCTGGTGTATGAGGCGCTTATCGATCTCAATCTGTTTTTCACCCATACCACGTGAGGCGGATCCGCCGGTGGCGCGCACACTGCCCCGCTCTTTGTCAAAATGCCCCCAGAGTCGTTTCAGACGCGGCAATTGATACTGAAGCTCAGCCAGCTTTACCTGGAGCTTTGCTTCTTTGGTTTGCGCATGTTTGTGGAAGATTGTGAGGATAACTTCTGTGCGGTCTATTACTTTGATATGATAGCTTTTTTCGATGTTGCGGGCTTGGATGGGGGAGAGTTCGTCGTTCACGATGAGGAGCTGAGCTCCTGCCTGGAGCATCTTGGCGCTCAGTTCTTCCAGAAAGCCTTTGCCAAAGTAGCTGCTGCGTTCTGGTTGAGTACGTTTCTGAGTGTATCTGCCCAAGATAGCGATACCAGCGGTGTCAGCCAGGCGCTCCATTTCGTCCAAAGAGGCTTCGTTCTCCTCAGGTTTGTCGCTTTTCCTGATCACAGAAGCTATAAAGGCGCTTTCTTCTTCGTTTTCAAGCTCGTCCCATTCTACTGGTTCCAGCTCGTCATACTCTTCTACTAGATATTCTTGTGTCATTATCTCTCCTTGTATCCGGAGTTTAGCAGGGGAAATGGGTGTTTCATCAGTATCAGGTTTATTTAGTTGATCACAGCGAATTTTCCCCGGGCTCTTTCGTCGTCCATTTCCACTACATAGAAGTAAACGCCGCTGGAGATCTTCTGGCCCTTGGCATTAGTGGCGTTCCAGCGCCAGATGATGCGGTTGTTTTCGGGGTTGAAGGGGCCGATGGATGACTTGTGCACCAAGCTGCCGGCGGCATCGTAGATGGCGATTTTGCCCTTCTTTCCGGGAGGGAAATTCATGAAGGCGATCTCCGGATGCTCAAAACGCTTTAAGGGATTGGGAAATACCACAATGTGGGATAGGTCGGTGATTTCGCGCAGGGCAAAACGGGCAAGATTGTGCAGCGGGGAGATGGGGTTTCCAAAGAGATCCTGCACGTTGATTACTTCAATGAAATAGGCTTCATTACTGTATTTCAAAGCGCTGGCGAAGGTGGCGATCACCTTGTTGCCATCACTCTCTACTTCGATGATGCTGTTACCGGAGTCATTGTCGGGGCAGTTCAGAATGTAATTGGCTGTATATGAAGCGGTTACCGGCTCCAGATCTTCATCAAATACAATTTCCACACTCCTGTTTTTGTTTAGGATGCTCACACTCTGAACTCTAGGCGCTTCGATGTCGCTCACATAGGTAAAAGTGCAGCTGCTTTGGTTCATCGGGATGCCGCTGCTGCCGGTAATGCCTTGTATCTGAATGGAAATAGGGCTATCGGATTGGGGTATCTGATCCCGAAACCGCAGTTGGACTCCATGCTGTTGTGCTGTGCTATTCACCGAGATAGGGTGGGCTTGGTTTTGCGATAAGGTATAGAAATTTGGATTGAGGATATGCGAGGGCATAGCTTGATTGAAAAGAAGGCGCAGTTCGCGCTTGCCGATCATGCTGGCTTCCAAAATCTCGGGGATGGGAAGAGGAGTAGCTTCATGCCAGGCGGAAAGAGAGCTCCCATTGCTAAAATCCGCACTCACGGCATAGCTGTACGTACTCCCGCTAAGTACGTAGGTATCGAGCAAGAACTCAGCGTTCACTGTGCTCAACAGGATCGGATATTCATCTTCCGTGCGGCGATAAACACTGTAAGCATCTGCACCTACATCAATCCAACTGATGCGCACGGAATCCGGTCCCATGGCTTGAGATACTACGTTGATGGGTGCGGGCAAGCCGGGATCATTTGTATTAAGAGCCCATTCCAGGGCGATCAAAGAGTCTACGGGGCTAAGGCCGTTTGCCAGTATCCTAACCCTTCCATCGCTGCCGGTATATGCTGCAAGGCGGTAGTTCATGGAGCTGTCACCCATGAAGATGGGTTTGAAGGCTTCGTTATCATGCTCCACGATGTACAGATTGGGCGAGAGCGCTAAAATAAGCTCGTCTTTGCCATCACTGTTCATGTCGGCTACGACGATGGCATTCTGAGATTCCACGTTGTTGAACATGATATTACCCATGCTAACGAATGTAGTATCCGCTTCACTGTAAGTATAAGCCTCAAAGCGCCAGAAATTCAAGTGGGGATTGCTGCTGTTTGTGTTTGAACCTCCCACCACGAAGTCTCGTTGACCGTCCCCATTAAAATCCCCGGTTGCCAGATGATAGGTGTTGCCTACGGGAAAGCGATGATGCCAGATCATAGGGGCAAGAGCGTTGTTTTGCACTTCATAGATCATGATGTCGCCATCTGTATCAGCACAGAGGATGTCCGGCCTGGCATTGAAGTTAAGCGAATCCGTGATTACAGTAGGTACAAAGTTGTTGCGCATAGTAGTGGGAGTGTTGTTCAGCAGTTCATTTCGTGCCAGCATCATTCCGCTCACATTACGTGAATAGAGCTGAATAACACGTCTGTCCGGCTTGTTCTTCACCAGGAGCAGATCGGTGACGGAATCGGTATTGAAATTTCCCATAGCTCCTCCCACGATGCTGGTATCGCTGAAGGTAAGCGAGTCCGGCTGGGGATAGGGTAGATCCGCTTGGGGAAAACTTTCCCAGAGTTTAGCGGTCTCAGACTGCAACAAAAGCAGTTCCATACCATCTGAGAAGCTGTTGCCCAGATCCAAAGGCCATCCGTTTTGCCCAAAATCGTACTTCGTGACATGTCCGGCTGGACCTGGTTCATAAGCACAGATGCGTCCGTATCCCGCTACTGGGAGGTCCATGGCAATATACTCCATTTTGCCATTGCCGTCAAAATCGTGCCATCGGTTCAGGGGCACTTTGGCTTTGCCAATCTCCGATTTTATGAAGCCGTGAGCCGGTATGCTGTGATAGCGTATGTCTATGGCATTATTATACATCGGGCTCTGAGAGCTGATCTCAGAGCGGTTTGTGGCCAGGACGCTAAAATCTATATAGCCTTCCGGCAGGCTTTGGGGCAAAGGCCATATCTGCAGTGTGTCCATCACGGTTCCGTACACGGTGTGCGCTTGCCCGGCGGAGTCCGTGATCATCAAGCGAGAATGAACATGTTCATCGTACACTGCGCTGATGTAGTATCGCAGGTTTTCGTTCTCATACCTTGCAAAACTCTGTAGGGTACCGGGCTTCATTTGCGGAGCGCTGCGATCCACTCTCACGGTGAAGTAGTAATTGTAGCGCATCAGAGTGTTATAGCGCTTTTCATATTGGATTCTTAGCATGTAAGTATCTTCGGGTAGGGATTGGGGAACATAGAATTCACCCAAACGGCCATTATGCACTTGCTGAGTATATTCCACCGGCATCTGAGTGTGCTCTTTGGCGTCCATCCACACGGATTGGTAAGGGTTGGTGGTGCTGCGGTACATGATGGTATAACACGCAAAGTCTTCACCATAAACGCTGCCGTAGATGTCTGTGCTACCGGGTATGGAAATCTGATCCAAGGGATGCTCAACGTATACAAAGGGTGGATTCAGGTTGTCCAGAAGCTTGCGGACATTTAGCAAGCCATGCCCGGTGCGGATATCCAGACCGGGAGCATCGATATCGTCTGTGGAAGAGAGCAATCTGGCTCTTATTTCTGCAGGAGAAAGACCAGGTACCAAGGATAGCAACAGTGCAACTGCTCCGGTTACAAATGGCGAACTCATCGAGGTTCCGCTCATTTCCATGTACATATCGGTTCCGCTATCGTTGTAAGTGGAGATGATCGCCTCTCCCGGAGCTACCATATCCAAACCGGGTCCATAACTGGAGAAATTGGAAAGCACTTTGGCCGCATTCACGCTACCTACTGATACTACCGTGGAAAGCTTTGCCGGATAGGTGATGATAGGCCCGCTTTCGTTGCCTGAGGATGCTATCAGGGTTACTCCCTTGTTATACGCATATTCGCAAGCATCGGCTATGATGGCGGAGTAGTTGGGATCCCCCCAGCTCATATTGATCACATGACAGCCGTTATCGGCTGCGTAGATGATGGCGGCAGCGGCATCGTCGTCCTGCAAAAAACCCGCATCCGCAGTTCGAAATCCTGCCCGCAGGGGCATTAACCGAAGGTTCCAGCACACTCCGCATACTCCCAGGCCATTGTTTCCCATTGCTCCGATGATGCCAGACACGTGGGTGCCATGATGGTTTTCATCCTCTACATCGTTGTCCTGATCCAGATAATCACCCATTGCCACGTCGATCATTTCCGGGGCATCAGCAAAGTCCCAACCGCACCAATCATCGATATAGCCGTTGCCATCGTCATCGATGCCGTTATCTGGTATCTCTGCGAGATTTCTATACACATTGGCAGTCAGATCAGGATGATTGATCAGCATCCCGCTATCGACCACTCCCACTACGATCTGCTGATTGCCTGTGCTGTAATCCCAGGCGGCAGGCAGGTTTACCAGATTGTGCAACTGTCTGGGGTAGAGGGGATCATTGGGGATGGCGTGAAGCTTGCGCAGATAGTTCGGTTCCACAAAGCTGATTCCGGGGAAGCTGAGACTCTTCATCTGCTCCAAATCGGGCATAATGCTTACTGTGGCGCTATAATAATGGTTTGATGCCATTCCCTTTAGCGCTTTGATGTGCTTTACTCCGTGCTGCGTCAGAAAGCTGTCAAAAGCCCCCAATCCGGTTTTTGCTCCATTGATGTAAATGTTCTGCGTGGTTTTAAACAGGATCTGACCGGGGCTGTAGTTTGGCATGGCAAAACCGGGATTCATAACACCCGCCACTACAGAGACCAACGCTAACAGTGCCAAAAGACGTAGTTTACACATAAAACAGTGTCTATTAAGTATAGCGTAAAAACTCATATTATCCTTATATTCTTGTGCCCTGCCAGCAGTATCAGAATCTGTAGCTCAAGCCAAAACTGTGTACATCGCCCAAACCGTTCGTATAAGGCACAAAGGCATAATCTATCACGAAAGAAGAGATGTTCAAGCCAATGCCTGTGCTGAGATCGGTGGAATCGTGATTGAATCTGTATCCCGCCCTTAGGCTCAGGAGATCCATCAGCTTGAATTCCGCAGCAAGACGAGGTTGAATTTCCGCATCCGCAGGCAGGCTAATTCCCGCTTCAATGCCCAGATACTGTTCCCCTATCTCAAAGCCTTTGAAGGCATCCACATCGTAACTGATGGGCAGTTTCACGGTCTCTTTATCCATCTTGCCCCCAAAGCCCAGATTACGTACGGCAGCAGATATCCGGCTGTCTTTGAACATGGTGATGGCGCTTACTCCAATGTCTGTAAACAGTGCCAGGGATGATGCCGTATCCAGCGTTTCATACGCCACGCTGAGATTTGCTCCGGCATAGAGATTGGGGCTCAAGCGCAAGGCGTAGTTTCCGCTTACGGCAATATCCGAAGGACTGTAGTGTCCCAAAAGGTAGCCGACATCGTCCCGCTTCTCGATCTCGCCATAACTGAGATTCCGCAGGGCCAGCCCGATGTGCGAGCTACGCCGGGCGTAGGAATACAGCACTGATGTGTAGGCTGTATCTCCGATCCAATTGCTGTGCGAAACTGAGGCGCTGCGATGGGAGTGCATTGCTGAAGAAGCAGGTTGCCACAGCCATGCGGCTGGATTTGAAGAACTGTTCAATCCTCCGCCCGCCAGCGCATTGCTAACCGGGTTGATGGGGATGTTCAAAAACTTGTAGCCGTAATCCGAGCCTGTGTCGGTATTTCCTGCCACCAGACACACAGCCAAGGCAATCATCAACAAGGCAGTTATATATCGTTTCATTTATGTATTGCTCCTTAGTAAATTACTTTTCAATCCCAAAGCGGAGGCGTTTGGTAGTGCCACCACCCTTGATTATCGCCAGATAAACTCCGCTGCTTAGCTTATCTGCCGGGATGTTGAATGCATCCAGATTTCGCAGATAGGCGTAAGTAAGTGCGCGTTGCTTGAATACCAAGTTTCCGCTGATGTCGTATATGGCAAGTTCTATTTCAATATCCTGGGTAGGCATTACAGACAGTTTGAGGCTTGAGCCATAGATTTGTTTCAGGGGATTTGGGAAGATGTACAATTCATTTTCCACAAAAGTATGGTCGCTCTCATATTGATTTTGGGCTTTGGACGGACCACGGGAAGCCGTTCTGCGCAAATTGGCATATTCGCAAATCCAAGTAGTATCCACGGTTTCAGGACGATAATCCGGCAGAGGATTGCGGAAGAGACTGCCATTATCTGCAGCCATCCAAATGTAATACTGGTTATCGGCTCCTTTAGTTACAAAGG
The DNA here is from genome assembly GCA_028706475.1 of Candidatus Cloacimonadota bacterium. Lineage (NCBI taxonomy): Bacteria > Pseudomonadati > Candidatus Cloacimonadota > Candidatus Cloacimonadota bacterium. Next base: position 20,488 of record JAQWBI010000025.1, on the reverse strand, counting down.
GCAAGTGCCTGCCGCGCTTGGCAAAGGACTGCGGATATCCAGATTTCAACCTGGAGCTTTCCTCCCATACTGCAAGGCGATTGCGGCTAAGAGCAGCAGCAAGTTCCAGGTTGCCGTCTCCATCCACATCCAGGGCCAGGGCACCAGCGGCAATAGAATCCGCATAAGCTCCCATATCGAAATACAAGGAGCTATTGTCCGAACCCATGTGATCATAGATATAGACCCGGCTAGATCTTCCTGCGATCAAATCCAAACAACCGTTTGAATCCCAATCCTGTATAGTGATTAGAGCTCGCACACTATCCGGAAATACAACCGGGAAGCCATTGCGGAGGTTAATCCCGCTGTCGTCCACATTGAACACATAGATGCTGGATGGACATTGGGCGATGATGTTCAGATTGTCTTTCAAGGGTGCGGCAAACAGCCCAAAAGCCAGTGAATCAGCGGGCAGAGCAAGGGGATGTACACTAAGCTGTTCCAGATTCTCATCCCACTCCAAAAGGTCGTAGTTTTCACTCTGGTCGCTCTTGTGTAGTGCATACAGCTTGCCGTCGATCCAACTACAGTTTGAGCTCAGTTCTCCAGCTACGGAAATCACCTCTCCCTGTATATCCCAACTGTTCTTGCCGTACATGAGTACTTTATTCAGCCCGGCTTCATCGTCATATAGCGGAAGATAGAGCCGTTCTCCGGTATCCACGGGGTGATTTATCCAATGATGCATTTTCAGACTCAGTGGAAACAGGATTCCGTCTTTGTTCATTCTTCCCAGTCTGGCATATGTGGCTTGTTGCATCGGTACATACAGTTCCGAGCCGTCCCAGCAATAAAACTGGCTGATGTTTTGCCGATAGACGGGAAAGCCCGCTGCCATTGTATCGTCGGCAAACAAAGCGATCTTACCATTCGGCATGGGATAAAGTATTTCTTCATCTCCATCTCCGTCGAAATCTATCACTGCGGGGGGCAATAAGCTCTCCCCTTCGTAACCGGCTTCAATACGCCAGGCAAAACGCACACTGAAGCTCATCTGATTGCCGTTCTCGCTGATGTCGTATATCTCCAGGGGGATTCCCCCATAATAGCTTTCGGAAGTGGGCATCGAGATCAGGCCGTTATGCTGGGAATCTCCGAAATATACGTTGTTTCCGGCGCGAAAACTATCGAAGGGGCCACCGTATTTGTATTCGCTTATCACGGAAGTATCCAAATTCTGATAGCCATCGGCTTCTTCCAGATCCACTCCCTTGTGCATTGCGTTGCCGTTCACGCGGTTTATATCAAAATTTGGGCTAAACTTCTCTGCGATCACGGCTTCATCGATGTGCCAGATGAGGATGCCGCTGCCGTCTTTGCGGGGATCCAAGCCGTATCCGGGCAGAAAAAAGTCCCATTCACAACCGGTGTAGCGATTTGTGGAAAAGTCGAATTTGGGCATTAGATGCCCTTCATCATAATATGTCTGTTCGCCTTCCGGGAGCAGCTTGAAACTGTAGCTGGGCCAAAGGGTGTCCAAATGCTCTATATCCAATGGTGCCATACTGCCATCGGGATTTTGCTGGCGGTTTTCAATCAGGAAGTATTCTGTATCCGAAATCAGGATTTTGTAAAGGCGGGTGGCACCCGGATCATGATTCAGAAAGTGATCCAACAATAGATTATCTGTAGCTTCGGATATCTCTATGGCTTCATCCCAGCCCAGATAGTAACGGCACCATGCGCTCAGTTGTGCCGGAACATTACCGTTGGCATTCCACACTCCAGTGCCCATCAAACCCCAATTCCCGATGCCCTGACTTGCCCCGTCACTACTGTCCCCATCAAAAAGGGTGGGCAAACCGAGGACATGGCCAAACTGATGGGCTAGAACTCCGTAGATGCTGAAGATATAGGAGGAAGCGTTTACATCTTCAGGACCGGGAAAATAATCATGATACTCATCTTCCGGCACAATCACGATATTATTGAGCACAGCGCCGTCAGGAGTGGTAAAACCGGGATATTCGTCGTTTTCAGGATCAAAATAGGATTGCAGCAGCTTTCGCGTGAGGAAAGTAGACCAGATCGTGGTTTTCCTTTTTTTGCTTAAGTCCGCTTCTTGCCCGGCTCCGGCATGAAAGATGATCAATCCGTCGTAATCTCCGAAATTGATCAGGTTGGAGCACAAAGGCATAATATCCTGCAGCATTTGCGGCAGATTCGCATCGGTCTTTTCGCTGGTGTCTCCCCCGTAATACGACATGGGGCGGGGCAATTGAAAAACCTGAGGATACACTGTGTAGTTCATCTCATAAGCGCTGTGGGAAGCATCCAGGTAGAAATCCGAAAGATGCAGCATCCAGCGTTCAAAAAAAGCGGCATCATGCACAAGGGAATCTGGATGCGAAGGCTGATTGCGAAAGTGGACATCACTGAATTCCACCATCAAAGCTAGTATGTTCTGAGGAAGATCGCCCTCTTGCAGTGTTTTCGGACATATCAATTGCTCTGGGCTTGTGGAATTATATCCAATCCCAGCTCCGGAATCAAGATTTTTTGGTAGCTCTATTATGCTGGCTTGCCAATTGTCCGGCGTTCCTTCATACAAAGGATGCGGCGGAACCATGGCTTGCGCAACGGAACACAGCACTACCATTATGCATAAGTGTAAGAGTTTGGCCCATTTAGGCATAGCGGTCTCTTCTCCCATATTCATACTACGAAGATACAAATAAAATTAATCAATTCTGTACATATAATTTCGATACTCAATACTAGTCAAGTAAGAAATGGTAGGACGGTAAATAAGTTAAAATGAAGAGTAACTCTTTTATGTTGAGTCCCAAATGTTGGTGTAAATTCCCAACTCATTGTTTCTCAGGTTATTTGAGGACATTTTATATTCCTCAGTTCTTATACTCTATCTAAGGCCAAGCGACCAACTACATTTTTTTTCATCTTCGTATCTCAGTCAAGTTCTTTTTCATAAATAGTCTACCTTGCTGTATCTCTGTCTCTTTGGATTAAAGAGTACCGCAGTAGATATCATCGGGTTATCATCGAGTGAGCACTGGATGATAACGGCTTTATATCAGCTTCATATCAAGATGAGCCAAAGACCATCAAAGAGATAAAGTCGACAACGGAGGATTGTGTAGCCCATGAAGGGGGCTCTATGGGAGGGGGGAGGCAAGATGCCGTTTCCACACTACGAGGGGGCTTCGCTTCGCAACGCTCCCTCGCTATGATCTGTTGCGCCAGTGACATCATTACTCATTTCTTCATCTTTCAACTGAAGTGACCTCCGGACGCTATCGATATGGGGACGTATCGAACCTGCATCGCAGCGCCGTCAATTGCGAAGGCGAAGCCTAAACAGTCTCCTAAAGCCATCCAAAGCAGTATCAAACAAATCAGTTGACTAAATCCAGCCGCCTTAAATACTGGTATTCTGATAAAAAACTTGGAAGTACCATGCTAAAAGCCAAAATATTCGTTCAACTGAAGCCCAGCGTCTTGGATCCACAAGGCAAGGCCGTAAGTAATTCATTAAGCCATCTGGGTTATGCCAATGTGATTGAGACCCGCATCAGCAAATACATCGAGATCACTCTTGATTCCACCGATAAAGAGAAAACTGAAGTTGATGTCGAAAAGATCTGTGACAGCTTGTTGGCAAATCCCAATACTGAGACCTACCACTTTGAACTGGAGGAGATCTAGCATTGCGAGTTAGCGTAATCACATTCCCCGGTTCAAATTGCGACCACGATGCCTACGAGGTATGCGAGCGGCGCGGTCATTCCACTCGGATGATATGGCACAAGGACAGTGATCTGGAAAATCCCGACCTGGTGATCCTTCCCGGAGGCTTTTCTTATGGCGATTATCTGCGCTGCGGAGCTTTAGCCCGTTTTTCCCCGATTGTGAAAGAACTGCTGTCTTTCGCAAAGAAGGGAGGATTGATATTGGGTATCTGCAACGGTTTTCAGATCCTTACCGAGACCGGTTTATTGCCCGGTGCTCTGATGATGAACCGGAGTCTGCGTTTCATCTGTAAACACCAATATCTGCGGGTAGAAAGCGCCGATAGTCCCTTCACCCGGGGCTTAATCCCCGGCACAGTATTGGATATTCCAATTGCCCACAAAGAAGGCAATTACTTCATTGATGATGACGGTCTGGCGCGATTGCAAGATAAGAATCAGATTCTATTCCGCTATTGCGACGTACATGGCATGGTGAATGACGCCACTAATCCCAACGGTGCGCTTGATAACATAGCGGGGATTACGAACGATGCCGGAAACATACTGGGTATGATGCCGCATCCGGAAAGGGCTGCTACAGACAGCGTTTGCAGCAATGATGGCAGCTATATTTTCAAGGCTATTGAATTGTTTTTAGATGGTGTTGCTTGATTTGCTGATCCCGCCCGTCTGTTCTGCCTGCCATACACGCCTGGCGCGGGGCGAGAAACAACTATGCACGGATTGTGAAAGCAAACTGCAGCCCTATCTCAGTAAGGGATGTCCCAAGTGCGGAGCTCCTGTCTCGAATGGCTCATGCTCTCAATGCAGGGAGATCGGCTATACTTTCGAGTTTGTGCGTTCTGCGCTTAGTTATCAAGGGCCGGCGTTGAGTCTGGTCCATGATCTGAAGTACAATGCATTAAGCTCTCCTGCCGGATATCTTGCCGATAAAATGGCAGAAGCAGTCGAAGGCTCCACAGTCTTTGATGACTACGATTATCTGGTTCCGGTACCGCTGCACAGAGTGCGGAAACGGGAACGGGGCTACAATCAAAGCGAACTGATAGCTTCTAAGCTTGCCCATAAGATGGGCAAGAGCTATCTGAACTGCATCAGCCGCACACGTTATACAAAGAGTCAGACCACTTTGGAACGCAAAGAGCGGTTAAAGAATCTGGCTGGAGCATTCCGGGTGAAGAATCCAGCAATGGTAAAAGGGAAGAGGCTGATTTTAGTGGACGATGTGTACACTACAGGCAGCACGCTAAGTGAAGCCAGCAGGGCACTTTATGCTGCCGGTGCGGCCAAGGTTGCCTGTTACACTGCCACCAGGGCATAGAGCATGAATTATAAGCATCCGGAGATCATATCCACAATAAGCGAGGAAGAAGCTTACGAGCTGATTGACAAGGTAGCGCGCTTTATCGCCAGCCGCCAATTGGCTCCAGCAGGGATTCTGCTGATAGAATCTCTGCATCCTCTTCACAGTATTGGCAGTCAAGCCTTGTATTTCATCCTGCCTTTTGCAGAGATAATCTTCGATAGCGCTAAGTACCAGCGATTTGCCCTGTTGATCCATGAAGAGAAATACATCAAACTACTGGTACAACGCATTGATGAACTGGACGAAGAGATCAACCGGGAACGCCGGGCAGCAGCCAAATTGCGCCGGACTCGCCGGAAGAATCAGTTTAAGAACTTCTGGAACAAGATCTTTAAGATAAAACATAAAAGCTGAATAAGCGGAGGATATATGCAATACGATGAAAAACGCCTGACCCGGATAGTTGCCACCGACTGTGGTAGCACCACCACCAAGGCGATCTTGATCGAGTATGTGGACGGCGAATATCGCCAGACCATACGTGGCGAGGCTCCAACCACTGTGGAAGCGCCTTTGAACGATGTAACCAAAGGTGTGATAAATGCCACTCAGGAATTGGAAGAACTTGCCCGCCTGAAGTATAACAATCCCAATATCAAGTTTATGGAAAATGGAGAGTTCATCATCCCCCGTAATGGTGATCTGGGTGTGGATGCCTATGTGTCCACTTCTTCTGCCGGCGGTGGATTGCAGATGATGGTTACTGGTGTGGTTGCATCGATGACCGGAGAGAGTGCCGAACGTGCAGCCCTGGGAGCCGGAGCCATCGTGATGGACTTAATAGCCAGCAACGACAAGCGCATGAACCACGAAAAGATCGAGCGCATCCGTCACCTTCGTCCGGATATGATTCTGATGGCAGGCGGAGAAGACGGGGGCACCATAAAGCACGTTGTGGAAATGGCGGAATTGGTTGCCGGAGCTGATCCGAAGCCGCGTCTGGGCTCATCCTATAAACTGCCGGTGATCTATGCCGGCAATAAGGAAGCAGTGAGCGAGATCGAAAAGACTCTGTCCGAAAAGGTCGGTTTGATCATTACCGATAACTTGCGTCCGAAACTGGAAACAGAGAACCTGGGTCCGGCCCGTGACAAGATTCACGACATCTTTATGGAACACGTGATGCAGCAGGCCCCCGGCTATAACAAACTGATGGAATGGACTCAAGGACCGGATCACCAACAAGTACCGATCATGCCTACTCCTGCAGCGGTGGGCAACATCATGCAGACTATTGCCAAAGATGAGCAAATTGAAGTAGTGGGTGTGGATATTGGCGGAGCAACCACCGACGTATTCAGTGTCTTTACCGAGGATTATGTGTTCAACCGCACTGTGAGCGCAAACCTGGGTATGAGTTATAGTATCTCAAACGTGTTGGCTTCCAGCGGACTGGCCAATATCATGCGCTGGGTTCCTTTCGATATCAACGAAAGCGAACTGCGCAATATGATCAAAAACAAGATGATCCGCCCCACCACCATTCCTTCACTTTTGGAAGAACTGGTGCTGGAACAAGCAATTGCCAAAGAAGCTTTACGCCTGGCTTTTGAGCAGCACAAAGAATTTGCCAGCAGCCTGAAGGGAATGCAACGGCAGCGCGATATCAGCGAAGCCTTCAGCCAGTCTACCTCTGGGGCTTCCATTGTGAACATGATGACTCTTAGCCTTTTGGTGGGCTCCGGTGGTGTTCTATCTCACGCTCCACGCAGATTCCAGACCGTTATGATGCTCATCGATGCTTTCCTGCCCGAAGGCATCACACGGTTGGCTGTGGACAGCATCTTTATGATGCCGCATTTGGGAGTACTTTCCGAGATCAGTCCCAAAGCAGCCACAGAGGTCTTCCGCAAAGACTGTATGGTGTATCTGGGAACCTGTGTGGCTCCCGTGGGCAAAGGCAAATACGGCAAGCCCGCTTTGTATGCCAAGTTGGAGCTTCCTGATGGCAGTGTCTTCGAAGAAGATATTCCCTTTGGCGAGATTAGATTGATTCCGTGTGAAGCTGGAAAAGTAGCAAAAGCAACTCTGAAAGCATCTTCCGGCCTCATCCTGAATGCCGAGAAAGCAAAAGAACTGAGTGTGGATCTGCATGGCGGCAATGTTGGCATAGTATTGGATACTCGTGGCAGACGTCCCTTTATCCTGCCTACAGAGAAATCGGACCGCATCAAATATCTGAAGAAGTGGATGCGTGAGCTGAAAGCATATCCCGAAGACATCTTGGTATAGGAGGAAACAATGGGACAAGCATATTCTGCCGGATTAACCGTAACCGATAGTATGATCGTGCGCAAAGAGCGCATTCTGCCCCTCAAAGGCAAAGTCCTCGTGACAAAGGGAGCCAAGGTGAAAGCCGAAGATGTGGTTGCCGAAACCCTTCTTCCCGGAAAGGTGGTCCCCTTCAATCTCGCAAACAAGCTGGGTGTAACTCCTGCACAATTGGAGAAATACATCAGAATCAAACCCGGTGACCAGATCACCAAGAAAACCATCCTAGCTGAAAATGCCGGCCTCTTTGGATTGGGTATCTTCAAAAGCGAAGTGCACTCTCCCGTGGATGGCGAGGTGGAAAGCATCTCTGCCGTTACCGGACAGGTATTGCTGCGTGAACCTCGCATACCAGTACAGGTAAAAGCGTTCCTAGATGGAGTAGTAACGGATGTGATCCCGGAAGAAGGCGTTGTAATAGAGAATAAAAGTGCCTACATCCAGGGTATCTTCGGTATCGGAGACGAGACTACCGGAGAACTGAAGATGCTTGCCACTACACCGGATGACGAGATTGATGCCGGAAAGATCGATGAATCATGTAGAGGCAAGATCATCATCGCCGGAAGCTTTGTGCCCTACCATGTGATCGAAATTGCCCGTAAGCACGGAGTGAAAGCCATCATCACCGGCGGTATTGACGACCAGGACATCAAGAAGCTTTTGGGTTATGACATTGGAGTGGCCATCACCGGACATGAAAACGTGGGACTTACCATAATATGTACCGAAGGATTCGGTAAGATTACCATGGCAAAAAAGACTTTCGATCTATTAAAACAGTTCGACGGCAAAAAGGCTTCCGTGCATGGTCACACCCAAATCCGCGCCGGTGTTATCCGCCCCGAAATCATCATTCCCATGGAGTTTGATGAAAGCGAACTAGTCTCCAAAGAGGCCAGTCTGCCTGTGTTGGAAATTGGAACCATGGTACGCATCATCCGTCAGCCTCACTTTGGTACCATTGCCAGAGTGACCGCATTGCCGGAAGAGCTTACCAAAGTGGAATCTGAAACCATGGTGCGCATTATGGAAGCGGAGTTTGACGACGGCACCCGCATTCGTATTCCCCGTGCCAATGTGGAAGTAATAGAATCATAAATAGATAGTAATACGTATTGCATATAAAAGGCTGTCCTTCATCGGGACAGCCTCTGTATTTGTAGTTGCCATCAGTGAGATCAATGGACAATATTCAAAAGGATTCCCGCTATGGTAGGTGATGCTACTGCATATTATGTTGACGCATATCCTGATACGAAAATTATTGCCTCAAAAATAGGGGAAAATATCATTTGTGAGGCTAGGTTTGAATCAAGGCGAAGCCACACACTGGTAACATGGGGAACTCCAGTCTGAACTCGGGACAACCCACTGAAAAGCCAGAGCACACGTATTTTGACGTAACCGACTTTCAACTGATCTATTCCTATAAAGATGGGGTCCGGTTGCCTACATACTGCCGTCTGGACCTCAGTACAAAGTATGAATGGCAAAAGAGCTGGGGTTCCATAGAACCATACTGCGAAGTTATAAACGTATTGAACCGCAAAAATGTAGGATATCGTAGTTATACGCTGGCGGAACATAGCGGTACCTACAATCTGTTTGCAGAGCTATATTGCCTGGAAGAGTTCAGCACTGCCCTGTAATTCACTACGCAGATATTTGGCCATACTCATGCACCGGAAAGCATGGAAGAAGCCTATAATGCTGCCGGAGAGGGAATTCGCCGGATTTGGTTCATGAGCAGATTTGTCGCCGGTCCCCAAGCGGAACAAGAAGGTAGCTATATCGTACTGCGGGATTACCGTCAGGGCTATGTATTCTCTGGCCGCTACAAGGTGACTATGATGGTGACAGACGCTAATTACTTCAAATACAACTTTATGCCGGAAGGTTATTTGCACGGCGGAGTAACATATGCTCTCGGCTACTTCGGTTCTGCCAGTGGAGGAACTCTCTACACAAAGATCGTGAAGCCATAGAGCTTATTTGATACCGTAACGTTTGATCTTACGGCAGAGCGTGGATTCACTCATATTGAGCAGCTTTGCTGCAATTCCTTGATCTGCTTGGTTTTCAGATCATTTAATCGCCGCATCATAACATAGGCACGCAAGTAATCCTGACGTTTTTGATAGTAGAAAGCCAGAGTGTCGGTTACTTTGATGAGAGGTTCCAAGAGATGATGTTGGCGATAGAAGCGTTCAGCTTCTCGCAGGCGGTGATAGGCATCGTCCCAGCGCTGTAATAATATCTGGGAGAGGGCGATATTGGCATTCAGATTTACTTTCAACTCCATGTCGCCATTGTCTTGCAAAAGCTTTTCTGCCAAAAGCTGATAGTGCAAAGCTTGCTCTTGCATTTTCAACTGATTCAAAGCTTTGGCCAGATTGTTGTAAATTTCAAAGAGCAGCTGAGGCATCTTTACTTGGGATGCTAAAAGCGCTTGTGAACTCTTTTGGAAAAAGAAGATGGCAGCTTTGCTTTCCAGCTCTTCCGCATCCGGTACGAGATAGCTTAGCTTCACACATTCTGCCAGAATCTTCATCATCTTGTCTTCACACTTCTCTGAAGCTACTAGGGCTTCTTCGGCATAGTTTGCCGCGCTGTGAATGTTACCGCTTAGTTTATGTGCCTGGGTGAGTGCAAGCAGATTCAGAAATTGCATATCAGAACTCGAAGCAATCCGCAACTCCTGGTTTAGCCTGAAGGCCAGATCCTGGCACTCTTCCAGCTTGAAAACACTCAGTAGAGCTCGCGCTTTTGCAATGCGGATGTTTAGAGATTCTTCAGCGTCGAAACCCCCACCTTTATCATCTATTGCCAGATAAATCACAGGATCTCGAAGCATTAATTAAAACTGATGCAGCACTGCTGCGAGTTGGTCATTTACCATCAGCTACAATCCCTTATTTATGCGATAATTCTGAGGATGCGGTCATTGTGTCAATAAAATTTTACTTTCGCAAGAGCAAATAGATGAAAAAGGGGCATCCAATCGCAGCAGTAATGACTCCTACCGGCAGCTCGATTACGCTGAGGTTTTTGGCCAGGAAATCCGCTCCCAAGAGAAAAGCGGCGCCAAACAGAAGGCTGGCGGGGAATATCTTTTTTTGATTTCTGAAGCCAACCAGGCGCATGATGTGAGGCGTGATAAGCCCCACAAAACCGATGATGCCGGCATAAGAGACCACTATGCCCACCACCAGCGAAGTTACAAAGAATATCTGTTTACGTAAGCGCTCTACTTCGATGCCAACGCTGGCAGCATAGAGATCAGAACTGCTGAGGATGTCCAAGGCCCGGCTCTTCATAAAAAGCCAGGCTAACAGCAGCACGATGAAGCCCGCCAAACTCAGAAATACTATGTATTCGGTACGGTTGAAGATTCGTCCCAGATTGCCCATTAAAGTTCCCAGTATCAATACGGTGTCCTGACGGTTCAGATACATCATCAGAGAGATTCCAGAGGAGAAAAACATCCCTACGATTACTCCGGCAATGATCAAGCGGCGGGGATCAAATCCACTGCGCCTTTGTGCTAATCTCCACACCAGGAGCATGGTTAAAATCGCTCCAATGAATCCTCCTAAAGGCATTAGCAGAATCATGCCCAAGACTGCGAAGAGGATACTGCCAAATGCTGAACCGGAGGAGATGCCCAATATATACGGCTCTGCCAGAGGATTCCCTAGCATCAGCTGATACACGGAACCGATAGCTGCCAGGCTCATGCCCGTCAACACGGTTAGAAGCAGGCGGGGGAGGCGAACTTGGGTGATGATGTATCCTCCGGGATTGCCCCAATTCAGGTATATGAAGGTCAGGACGATCGCGCCGATTGCGACTAGGGCTAAAAAGATGTATCGCTTCATTGAGTCTCAATCCGCCATGTATCAAAGAGAGCAGACAAAGCCTTCATGCCTTCCACACAGCGAGGTCCGGCACGTTGTATAAGATCAGGATTCATATCTTCTTCAAAATAGATGCGTTCGTTTTGGATTGCGGGAATCCTATCCCAACCTTTGCGGGAAAGGATGTTCTCTTTTGTGTCCCTGCTATAGCAGATCATCAGGTCCGGAGCTGCTTTGATCACACTTTCGGCTTTTACTCTGGCATAATCCCGTTCTAGACGGTCAAAAACATTGTTGCCCCCAGCCAGTTCGATGACTTCACCCACAAAAGAATCGTCTGCCACGCTCATCAAGGGATCGCGATAGATTTCCAGATACACATCCGGGCGGGCTTTACCAGCGTTTTCTTCCACAATAGTGGCGATACTTTGCTCCAAATCCTGTTTCAGTGCTTTGGCTTCACTCTCTTTGCCAATCAACTTGCCTATCTGAATGATTTCTTGATACATTTCCTTTACTGTGCGGGGGTAGGAGCGATACACTTCGATGCCCAGCTTTTGCAGATCCAGAGAGATTGCTTCTTGCTCCAGCCCGCTTACAAAGACGATCTTTGGTGCCAGAGAGATTACTTTCTCCATGTCGATGGCGCCAAAATTTCCCACAAGTTCTTTAGCTTTCAGGGCTTCGGGAAAGTCGCATTCCTTTGTTACTCCTACGATGTTTTCAGCGGCACCCAAAGCTGCGATGATCTCTGCCGTTTCGGGGGATAATACCACGTATTTGCCGGTATTCTGCGGGGGTAGTTTGCGGCAGGAAATAGCCGTAAATAATAGCATCAGACAGAGTAATTGTGTTGCGCTGGTTCTCATAAATCCTCTTTCGAAATATATGCTATCCATAGCGGTCATCGCGGCAATTCCGTCAAGTGCAAAATGCCGAGTGACAAGACGACGCTTCTACATCTATGCTCTTAGTTTCGACGTGATATGAAGCAGATATCATCGGGTTATCATCGGGTGAACACGGGATGATAACGGCTTTATATCTGCTTCACTACTGCTGGAGGTAGAGAGGATAGATGGCATGCACAGTGTGGAAACGGCATCTTACCGTTTATAAATAACGCGCAGATTACACAGATAAAAATGCGCAGCGTTTTTGAGAGGATTGCGGACGTCCTAGTCTGCGTAAGCAGCGGAACTGCTATCATTTGAAGTGACCTCCGGCCGCCATCGAAACGAGACGATTCGAACCCACACTGCAGCACTGCAACACCTCAGAACTAATCAACTATGAATGATAGAACGACGAACTCCGAATCCATGCATGTGCTAGTGCGAACTAACACAAAGCTTGACAAATAAACGAGGCATAATAGTCTGAGAAATATATGATTGCGGTACAAATGGAGAGGATATGACAAAATCACACAAGGCACTTGATTCCGTGCTAATTATTCTAGCTTTGTTGAGTAGCTTAATTCTGGTGGCGTCTGCGATTCAACTGCTGCGCGGAGGAGATATATTGCAGACCTTCACCCAATTTACTTTGCGCATTATCTCCGTGATATTTGCGATCACTGTGGTGCTTATCATCATCATCCTCGTAATGGAAAACTCATCTCCGGTTCATACCCTGGCCTGGATCATGGTATTGATCTTTTTGCCAATCGTGGGTTTTGTACTTTATCTGTTCTTTGGCAGAAACTGGCGTAAGATCAAGCTGTTCAATCAAAAAGAGCAGTTTGACGAAGAAGTGTTGGACGACTTGAATCAGCGTATTCCCGGTTTTTCCGCCGATACTCTGCTAGATGGGTTGGAACACAAGCTGCATCGCTTGTTGAAAGCCAACGGCAAGGCTATACTGACCAGTAGAAATCGGATCAAATTGATCAGTGACACCGGGATCGCTTTTGCTGCAATCTGCGATGGGATTGCTGAGGCTAGGCATCATATCCATCTGGAGTATTTTTCCATAGCAGCGGACAGCACTGGAAACTATCTGAAGGATCTTCTTATTCAAAAGGCCCGCGCGGGAGTTCAGGTGCGCTTTATCTATGATGATGCTGCTTGCTGGAAATTGCCGCGTCGCTTCAAGCGTGAGTTAAGAGAAGCCGGAGTACAGTTTGTACCCTTTATGCCCGTGTGGATCCCTTTGCTGAACAGCCGCATGAACTATCGGAATCACCGTAAACTGGTGATCGTAGATGGCAAAAAGGCATATCTGGGAGGCTTGAACATCGGCGATAAATACTTGGGTAAAGACCCCTATTTTGGCTATTGGCGGGATTCTTTGGGTGTTTTTGAGGGGCAGTGTATATACAGTTTGCAAGCCATCTTCATGGTAGATTGGTACTTCGTAAGCCGGGAGAATATCTTTATGGACGAAGGTTTTGCCGAATATGTGTGTGAAGAAGCTATCAATGAAGTGCAGAACATCTCTCCGGTTCAAGTGCTTGCCAGCGGTCCGGATACAAACCACGCCAATATCCTGCAATTGTACTTCCTTGCGATCGCCAACGCACATCACAGCATCCGAATCGCTACACCGTATTTGATCCTGAACGAAGCATTATTGATGGCGCTAAAGACCGCGGCCATCAGCGGGGTGAAAGTGCAAATAATCCTGCCGGCAAAGCTGGATCATTTCGTAGTGTATTGGGGCTCTCGCTCTTACTTCTCGGATCTTCTGGAAGTTGGTGTGGAAATCTATCAGTATCAACGGGGATTCATGCATTCAAAGATACTGATCGTGGACGATGAAGTACTGGGCTTGGGTACAGCGAATATGGATTTACGCAGTTTTAATCACAACTTCGAACTGACTGCTTTGATCTATGATGACCGGATTGTGGATGAAGCCAGCGATTCATTCAGTGAAGACCTTGCTTTTTCCAAGAAGATATTCGCGGACGATTTTGACAAGAGGGGACTGATAGAGCGCAGTAAAGAATCTATCTGCAGGTTGTTTTCTCCGCTTTTATAAGGATGATTTATGGTATATAAGGTAGTAGATTTCTCACGTGACATCATTGATAGCGCTCTGGAGAGTATCACTGAACGCTGCATAATGGTATTTCCCACCAGAGCTGTGGCGGAATTGGCCCGCAAGCGTTTCGAACCGCATTGGGCATTACAGGATATCCACTGGCTGGCTATGGAGGATTTCAAGGCGACTCTTTTGGCAGAAGAGAAAGCCCAGCTGGAAGACGAGAAACGCCTGCTCTGCCTGTATCAGGTCTTGCAGGAAGAGGATAAACAGCGCTTTCATATTCACTCTTATGGGGATTTGGTGGATTGGGGTACAAATATGTTCCGCTTTATGCAGGAGTTTATGGAGGCAAACAGGGCTATAGACGATCTCTTGAAGCTAAGTGAAGATCACCAGCTCTATATTCGCGCCTGGCAAGAAGTTCATCTTGAACATATCCATGCTATCCTTATGCGTTACAAAGCTTTTATAGAAGCAAGGGGTTTTAGTGACCGCATCTTCAGATTGCCCCTAACTGATTTGAACATACCCTGGCAAGACTATCGAATCGTGTTGGTCAATCAATTCTACTACAGCAAGTTGGAGCAGGAGATGCTCGCAGGCTGTGAAGGGGCAAAAAACGAAGTAGTGATCTACTATCATGAAGCGCGGGTGGATCCTGAAAATTGGCAGATGCCGGTATTCAGTCCGGAAAAGAGCAGCGCTCTGGAAGGGATGGAGCATAGGCTGAATATTGTAGAGTGTGAAAATGAAGAGCAAGCCGCATTGGCTTTTCTGGTGGCAAATGATGCGAGCGAGGATGCGGTGATAATCGATGCGAACTTCCGGCAGAAGGCATACTCTGTGCTCTTTGACGATAATTTGGTAGCCTCAGGGCAGACATTTCCCATCACAAACAGCCTATTGTTCCGTTTTCTAAGCATGCTGAACGAGATCGTGGAATCTCAGACTCATAGTCCTGGGTTTGTGCCTCTGCGCGTGATGTGCCCTTATCTCACCGATAGCACCATACCCCCGCTTATTCTTCCGGAATGGGATCTTACCAAACAAAACAGACTGGAACGGGAACTCTTTTGTCTGGCAGATGAAGAGGTTTTGTATCTGGATATATATCCCCGGGCTCAGTTTGATACCGATCCCACATACAAGGAGAAATATAATCTCTTGGAACAGCTCTGCAGCAAGGTGTTTGCTTTTGCCAGGGAGATACTGGCTCTGGATAGCATCAGTGAATTGAGTGAGCTGTGTGCCAGCAGCTTGGATCCTGCCAGGTTTTGCAGCCTGGATGAGCTTGAGAAAACGGATATTTTGGAGCAATACTGGGCCGCTTTGGCAAACTTTTTGGGTGCAGAGACTTTGGGTATAGTGGAAGACTGGCACAATATCTTCGACCAACCCGGAGCCGGAATCTTCGGCTTGTGGATGGACTATTTAAAGCCTGCACTACTACGCTACAAGCTGCCGGAGCGCTCTATAAGGGGGTGGGAGATCAGTAATCTGCTGGATTCCCGAAACCGTAGTTTTCGAAATGTGGCATTTTTTCAATTGGTGGAAGGGATTCTACCTCAGGCACCCGGAGCAGTGTGGCTCTTGAATGAGGGGCAGCGGGCGCGTTTGGGACTTTTGAGCTATGAAATAATCCGCCATTGGGAACGTTATTACTTCTTCAGGTTGGTGTTCACAGCGCAGAATGTTCAGATCTATACTTATCGCAATATGGAAAAGAACATGAAACCGAGCAGTTTCATCGGAGAGCTACTGCAATTGTGCGCCGTGGAGGTGCAAACCAGGCGGATACCGGCTTCGGCGATCTTTCAGGCCTATAAAGAACACCGTAAGGAAGAATTGGCTTCCCTCATTGAAAGCAGTCCCATCTTTCATCGTAAAAGCGATGATGATTTTTGCATCCTACCGGCGGATCCAGCGGTGGATTTTGGTACTGAACATAAGATCCGTTTTAATAGCTACGATATTTCCCTACTGGGACGTAATCCTTTTGTGTGGTATATTCAGGGGCTGCGCAAGCTGCGCTCCCGCAATACCTGGCTAAAAGAGAGCGTTAGCCCTGCCCTCTTTGGCATCCTGATGCACAGTTTCTTTACCGAGATTCTGGGCAAAAAGCCCGGAAAACATAACTCTGTAACCGAATTAAAAGCAGTATTTACAGATTCGACCAAGCTGAGAATTGCTCTGCAAAGCCTCAGTAATAGCAGTGAATTCTATTATAAGATACCAAAGAATTACAATGAAGAGTTCCTGAACAGCATCATTAGCGAATGCCTGGCAAACTCTCTGAGGGAATTCTACTACAGATTTCTGTTGGTGCAGCTGAGAGATACCCAGTTTGAACTGATACCGGAAGGTTCACGACCGCAGGACGAGAGTTCTTACAAAGAGCTCTGCCGGGTGAAACATGACGGGATCCAGTATCAGGTGGAGATCAAAGGGCGGGCGGATCTGCGGATCAACAGCCCTCAAAAAAAACACATAGTGGATTTCAAAACCGGGAATGCAAATTCCCTTCAATTGGTGTTCTATGAGTGGTATTACTATCTTATTGAGAATCTGGAGCTTGCTGAGCAGATGTCATCAGCCTTTTGGAAGATACTGGATATGCGAATTGAGGGAAAGGAAACAGTGAGCACCAGCAAACGTCTCAGCTTCCCCGCAGATACCCAAGATATGTTGTTGAAATGCTTTGCCGGAGGTTACTCCGTAGGAAAGAAATCCGAAGACAGGCATCTCTTAAATAGCATCAGCCGTAGTGATCTGATAATCGAGAGGGAGGATAGATGACACAGTTTCAGAATGCGATAATTACTGCCAGTGCCGGAACCGGCAAGACCTACCGTCTATCCATGGAATACATAGCTCTGATCCTCAGATACTACGAACACCCGGATTTTCGGCTGGACTCGATCCTGGCTCTCACCTTTACCCGCAAGGCTACTGCGGAGATAAGAGAGCGAATAATACTAAACCTGGAAGAGCTGATCAAAAAGCCGGATAGTACCCTGATCGCCTCTTTGCGAAACTTTGTACCGGGAGATGAGAAAAGCCTAAGCATGCATGAAGCCAACATATTACTCTCAGCCTGGCAGGAGATTACCAATGATCTTCAGAAGCTGCAGATTATGACGATAGACAGCTACACAGGCAGCATCTTCCGCAATATCATCCGGCCCATGAAGAGCATTGATAGCTTCGATATAGATGAAAATGCGGTGGAAAAGCGTATGCCGCTTTTGATGGATCATCTGATGAAGCCAGAATTTCGGAAGCGCATCGACAAACTGCTCTCCCGTAAGGTTCAACGAAGTATGGACGACTATACCAAGTTTTTCCAAAGCATGATTTACAATCGTTGGCTGTTTTTCCTGATCTCTCGCCGCTGTAACCTGCAGCGCTCATACCAACAGCAAGCCCGTAGGGACTTCAAGGACGCAGTCAAGTGTTTGGCGCAGGCCTTGCAGCAAGGGATCAAAGACCCTGCCAAAAAAGGCTTTGCGGATGTCCTGCTTACCGATGTGCGTAACCTGTTTATCTCCATCCCCCAGAGTCCGGAGGAGTTTTGCAAAGCTTTAGAAGATATGCTGCAGAATCCGATAGATGCGATGAATCTCTTCAAGGTTTTCAAAGCAACGCCGTTTATTAGCAAGACAGCCTTGGCAAAGGATGCGCAAGATAACTGCTTTACCCTTTACGAGGAAGCCCTGAAAGCTTTGGCGGAAGAGCTGTATTACCGTTACTTTCTGCCTGAAGAACGAGAGATTCTGGACATCTGGGAAATTATCCTGAAGCAGTATGATGAACTGGCCTATCGCTATAAAAACATGACTTATCAGGATATCGCTTGGTACACTTTCGAAGCTCTTTTTAGCAATCAACCTCCGGAATTTGATTTTGACGACGAGAACTCTGCCAATGAGTTTTACATGTTCCTCAGTCATCGCACGCGCTTCATGCTTATCGATGAATTTCAAGACACTTCACTCATCCAGTTCAATATGTTGCGTCCCATCATGGAAGAGATCTGCGCTGGAGCCGGGAGCAAGGATTTTGGAGGCTTGGTGGTGGTTGGTGATGAAAAGCAATCTATTTTCGGTTGGCGTGGGGGAGAACGCGATCTATTGTTGAATTTGAGACAGATCATAGCTCCCCTGCGGGACGTACCCCCCGAGGTTTTAGCGCAGTCATGGCGTTCAGGGGAAGACATGATGCATTTTATCAACGCTGTCTTCAGCGATCCTGCCTTGAAAGAAGCGCTGCAGGCACAGGGTATGAACTGGCCCTATTCCAATGTCGAATCTGCCAGGGGCAAGACGGACACCACCATCGAAGTGTGCGCCAAGGGCTATAGCAATTATTATAAGACCGGAAGCAAGGTTTACGATTACTTTGTAGATGAGATGATCCTGCCGGAATATGAGCGCGATCCCAAGGCCAATATAGCTGTTATCTGCCGCAAAGGTAAGCAGCTCGCTACCTTACAGTTACTCCTGGAAGAGCGTGGCAAAGGGGGGATATTCCAGCCTAGCGCACCGATTACCGAGCATAGGTTTGTGGCTCCGCTTATCAAATGGCTACGTTTTGTTTGCTATGGAGATCCTCTGGATTTCATGGCTTTTGTGCGTTCGGATTTCCTGCTTTTGGAGAGCTCCGCTCTAAAGGTACTAATCGACTCTTTCGCACGTTATGAGCAAGTTGCGGCCGATGAAACCACCATACCGGATCTATCGCAGTATCCTGCCTTGGCAGAGTTGATTGTTTTGGCACAAAGCATGAAGCAAAAATCCCCTTATGCTATTCTACGGGAGATTACGGGAATATGCCTGAAGAATGAGGGGAAAACCCCTGAGCGGGATTTGTTGAATCTGCAGGCATTCCTGAATATAGCTGCTGATTGGGAGATTGCTGAGGCCAGTAGAGGTTTGAGGATTCCAGATTTTTTGAGCTATCTGGATGAAAACGCAAAACAGGAAGCTTTTACTCAGGTAAGCGTAGAGGGCAAAGGCGGTATTCAATTGCTTACCATCCACAAATCCAAGGGTTTGCAGTTTGATAAAGTCTTCGTACTGTACGATCTCAGCCCTGGCTCTCATAATGAACGGGAACTCTATTGGGCAGTGGATTATGCCGATACTCAATTTCAAAACATCAAGGACTATGCCTTAAGCTTTCATTTCGCTTCTATATTACCCTACAGCCCCCCCAGTGAGCTTTGGAGAAGCAAAGAAAAACAGGAATATCTGGAGGAATTGAACAACCTCTATGTGGCTTTCACGCGTGCCAGACAAAACCTGCACATCCTCTTCAGCTACAATAAAAATGGGAGTTGGCAGGAATTCTGGGATAGTAAAACCGATAACCTGGGTCTCCCGATAGTATTGGCAGATGCGTGCTTGCGTTATTATGATCCTTCCGAAGCTCTGCCGAACGGCTGTTTACGCAGATCAAGAAGTTATCCTGAAGCAGATCAGAAAAGTGATAAGGACAAAGAAGAAGTACCGGTTACAAAGCTCGAATTGCACTTGGCTGCTCCCCGCACTTCACCTTTGGAAAAGGCTCTGGCCAATCCAGCAAAGGATCTGGACTATAAAAATGTGTATCTGGACAAACGGCGGGCTTTGTATGGGGATCTGGCACATCATTATCTCAGCTTCATTATCTACGATAGACCGGAAGAGCATAAGCGCGCTGTACGTGAGTGTATAGAGCGTTATGGTTCGCTTTTGGGAATGGCTAAAATAAAACGCGTGTTGGATATCTTGGTTCTGGAGATCAGAAAACACAGCCATCTGTTTGATACAAGATACGATAAGGTATATACAGAGTTTGCTGTGGGCAATTTTCGAGTGGATCGTTTGATGCTGGATACCAAAGCGAAAGAAGCAGTGTTGACAGATTATAAAACCGGAGGTATAGGGGAAATGGATCAATTGGATAGATACCAGGCTGCTTTGTCTGCTCACCCGGCATTACGTGGCTACAAGTTCCAGATCAGTTATGTATCCATTCATCTTACTCAGAACGGTACTACTGTCATGTCAATCTTGGTGTAGTAATCTACGAATTACCACAGTGTCCACTCCATGAAGTCCATTTGACCGTATAACATCTAATCTTTCCTACACCTAAGTGCTTGGAAAATGGAGTGTCGCTAGCGAGAAATAGTTCGTATGTCATTATCCAGCTTTGCGATACCCTTTTAGAGCAGATATGGATTTATCCATCTCTTCGATATC
>JAQWBI010000024.1 GCA_028706475.1 Candidatus Cloacimonadota bacterium | reverse complement strand
GCCGGAAACAAAATGAGTAAGGGCACGATCTCTTGACCGTGCCCACGTTCTCATTTTGGCAGATGCCTAAGAAAACCCATATAATACAAGGCTTTAAGACATCCTATAGTCATTTGATACTATTTCAGCAACAGCATTTTGTTCATAGCGCTTTTCCTGTTATTATGCAATCTGTAGAAATAGACTCCTGAGCTTTGCGGTCTGCCATTTTCATCTTTACCATCCCACACAATATGCTTATCGGCGCTGTTCAATCCACTGAATTGCCTTATCAATTGTCCCTTAATATTGTATATCTCCAGCCTGGCATCTCCGGAAGGAAAGCTGAACTGGATAGTAGTGTTGGGATTGAAGGGATTGGGATAATTTGTCAGAAGAATGGGGGAGTTTAGAAGATCATGATTATCTGAGGCTGTTATAGACATCTGGACGGGGAGGGATTCACCAGCTATGTATTGTGCCGCTACGCCAACAAGGTGAGTACCCGGATCCAGTTCTTCAAAGAAGTAGAAGTTATCTGGTGTAGAAGCCACCAAACATCCATCCAGATAAACATTATAGAGCTCAAAGGGTGAAGTGCTGCCTTCCATGGGATCATCCCAGAAAATCATGTGCATTTCCGTGTATTCGTATCCGATATTGAGAGGAGGATTCAGTACCTCAGCAGAATAAAGTTCATTACGGAAAAACTTGAAGGTTCCGTCGTAATCTCCCAAGATCAGATCCAAATCTCCGTCATGATCCAGGTCGACCAATGCCGGGGCAGCGTTTTGATCGGTCTCGATGCCGCTAAATATCGTTGAATTTGGCACCCATATACTTTCGTCATAGAGATAACAGTACAATTCTCCCCATGAACTCCCCGCCAAAAGGTCCAGATCCCCATCTCCGTCGATATCAGCGAAAGTGGGGGAGCAACTGCTGCTTACATCTATGGAACCAAAGAAACCAGGCTGTTCCTGCCAGTTTGGAGCTATCGGACTACCCTCGTTCTTCAAGTAATGCAGGTTTCCGTCTTCATTGCCAACTACAATATCCCAGTCACCATCGGTATCCAGATCAACAAACCTTGGGCAAGACCATCCCCCATAGTTGATGCCCATGAACATAAATGAGTTGTAGAATAAAGATACTCCGAGGTTGTTATAGTAGAAAAGACCGCCACTGAGATCTCCCACCACAAGATCAGGAAGATCATCTCCAGTTACATCTGCAGCAGCTACAGATGAATAGATTGAATGATCAATACTGGAAAAGAAATCGCTATCTTCTTCCCAAGCAGGATTGTAGATATCTCCTACATTACGAAAATACTTGATGTAGCCCAATTGAGTTCCCGTAAGCATATCAAAATCTCCATCTGCGTCGAAATCTATGAAGAAAGGACTACTGGCACCACCCACATCGATAGAACCGCCAAAGAGGCTTGTGTTTTCCTGCCACAATGGTACTGTTGCACTGCCATTGTTCACAAAGCATTTCAAGGGGCCGTCTGCAGTTCCATACACCAAATCCAACAATCCATCTCCATTGATGTCGGATAGATCTCCTGAATTCCAGTATGTCTCATTTCCCAATCCGGAGAATAAGGCGCTATTCTCTTCCCAAAGCGGATTTGTGGGGCTTCCATTGTTTTGAAAATAGACAAATCCATGCAGATCGCGTCCACAAAATATGTCGATATCCGCATCACCATCAAAATCACAGAATACAGGGTAGGCATATAGTCCGATATCCGAGACTAACTCAAAGCTATCGCTAAATTGCGGTTCTGTAGCGCTTCCGGTATTCATATACAACCTTACAGCTCCATCTTCGGAAAGGCCAATCAGCAAGTCCAAATCTCCGTCACCATCCACATCTGCCAGATCGGGAACGGGATAGGGACTCAGATTCAGACCAGCAAAGAAGCTCGGCACTTCAACATAAGAAGGGGTATCCGCATCTTGCCCAAGATAGTAAAATAAACCGGAAAAGCCTCCGGTAACCAAGTCCAGAATACCATCCCCGTTCAAATCTGCCGATATTGTAACTTCACAGGTCAAATAGGATAAACCTGAAAGATAGTCGGTTCCCACAATGTAAACAGGTTCACTAATGCTGCCTGTGTTTTCTAGGAATACCGGTGGACGGGAAGTGTTGCCCAACCAGATATCACAGTCTCCATCCTCGTCAATATCGTTGAAACGGACTTGGGAAAAGGTGAGGCTGGGAATTCCTGAAGGATTGAAGATACTATTGTCCATTGTCCAAGGTTGAGCCGATATGGTCGAAAGAAACATTAACAGCGCGATAACTACTGAGGTTTTAGTCATGTGAAACTCCTTTTTGTAAGTTCATACCCAAGAGTCTTTTGTCTCTAACTAAATAGAGCTTTACTGGGGCATTGTTTATAGATAAATACCAATCAACATTTTGCATATTTCGTTTTACTGTCAAGAACTTCATCGCCAGATTGGAATTCCCCTGAGTTATCCCTGAGTTATCCAATCCTAGCAGAGATACAAGATTGTTTGCTCAAACAGGCTGATACCTCATATACATCTAAAGCACATCCTGAACATTTATCAAGCCTCGCATAGGATGTCTTTGGGATACTCTTTAACTGCATAGTTCCAGCAAGCTAGGTAGAGTAATAAAGCATAAAGAGCAGTGATGCTACATTTAAGGGCTGAGCTTTCGTTGTTAAAAAAAAAAGGTGATAAGGATAGGATTTAATATCAGAATATTGGACTCTGCATAAATCTGTGGTATCGGCATACTATCCTTCCTCCATGTTTCAAGCAGTGATGAAGCAGATATAAAGCTGTTATCATCCCGTGTTCACTCGATGATAACCCGATGATAACTCCTTCAGTACGGGTTAATCTTCAGAGAAAGCCATCCTGGAGCGTAGGCCTGCCATTGTCCACAGATTCCATGCAGAATATGCGAGAACGGTAAAAAAGCATTTGTGATTGACAAAAATGTGCATAACTTCGGACTATACCTCTATGGTAAAATTACAAGGAGAACACTTGAATAGATCGCAATACAAAGTGATAATAAGTGTAGTAATAATGCTGCTTATTTGGGGCAGCTTATCTGCTTCATCTTTCTCGGATAACACTGTCAATTGGCTGGAAGCAAGAGGGTTGAGTCCTAGGATAATTGTCCTGATTATCTCAATGTTACCAGTAATCGAGTTAAGAGGTTCCATACCTGTGGCTATCCTCGTATTCAAGCTACACTGGTTTGAAGCTACCGTTTTGTCCATTATTGGAAACATGCTCCCGATGCCGATTTGGCTTCTTGTGTTAGAGTGGTTCTTTAACATGATCAGCAAGATTCCCATAGGGGCACGGTTTACCAAGTGGATCTTTGCCAGAACACGCAATAAAGGCAAGGCTATCGAGAAATATGAAGCACTAGGACTCACGATATTCATTGGCATACCTCTTCCAGGTACCGGAGGCTGGACAGGAGCGCTGGCAGCCAGGATATTTGGGATTAGCTTCTGGAAATCCATGCTATATATTCTGATTGGAGTAGTAATGGCAAGCTTGATCGTAACTCCGCTATCATTGATGGGGAAATTGGCAGTGAACTAATGGATAAAGAGATAAAAGTGTTTTGGCTGGCAGGCGAAAGCAGTGGTGATCTTCACTGTGAGTTAATCATGAAGTCGTTGGCAAAATCCGGAAAGCGTTTTCGACACATAGGCATCGGAGGGGCAAAAATGCAAGCTCAAGGGTTGAGAGCCCTGTATCCCTTCGAGAGATTCGCAGTAATGGGTTTTGTAGAGGTGATCAAACACATTGCTTTCTTCTTGAAAGTAGAACGGGGAATTCGTAAGCTATTTGCAGAAGACAAACCGGATATAGCGATATTAGCAGATTATCCCGGATTCAATCTGCGAATTGCGCATTTGGCAGACGAATATCGAATCCCTGTACTCTATTATATCGCTCCCCAGTTCTGGGCATGGAAACACGAACGAGTGCAAAAACTGAAAGACAGCGTGCGTCATACTGCCTGCATATTACCCTTCGAAGAAGAGATGCTGAATATTCACAATGTAACATGCAGTTACGTGGGACATCCCATCGCAGAAGAGATTGAATTCAAGATGGACAGGGACTACTTTGCCAATTTCTTTCACCTCAATCCTGACAAGAAATGGCTTGGTTTCTTTCCGGGCAGCAGGAACAACGAAATAAAGAAGATGCTTCCAGTGTTTCTGAAAGCCGCCCAGAAATGGGATCCCAAGGAATACGAAATCCTTGTATCAAAATCACATAGCGTAAATCACAGCATGTTTATGGATATGGTATGTGGCACGGGAATGAGCAATTTGAACATAATAGATGGTTATACCTACGATATGATGCGTCATTGCGAAGTATTGACCTGTACTTCCGGGACTGTGACGCTTGAAGCGGGATTCGTGGGAACTCCCACGGTGATCTGCTACAAAGCGAACCCCATATCATATATGATCGGTAAACGCTTAATCAGGGTGTCGCACATAGGATTGCCCAATATCATCCTGGACAATGATGTGTTGCCGGAATTGGTGCAGAAAGACGCAAATCCGGATATGATCAATGCTAAAATTAAGGAAATGCAGCAAGGAAGCGCCAGGCGGGATGTGGTAACTCTTGAGCTGCGCAAACTGAGGTCAATGTTGGGGGAAAAGAAACCCAGCATAGAAGTTCCGAAGATTATCGATCATTTGGTTAGTGTCTATGGCAAGCCTTTTTAGAACCATATACAATTACCTGGCCGCCGGGTTATTATACCTTATCAAGCTTAGCTTGCGCTTTGAAGTCCGCAATCAACCCCAAAATGAACGGGTGATTTATGGGCTTTGGCACAGGGATCTAATGCACTGCGCTCTGCAACGTGCCGGAGATCCGGTTGCCGTGATGATATCTTCCTCAAAAGACGGAGAATTGATTGCAGGGCCGTTAACAGTTTTGGGCTACGCTACAGTCCGAGGATCCAGCAGCAGACAGGGCTCGCAAGCTTTGAAGGCAATGCTGCGGTTTGCTAAAGACAAGTCTCTTGCGATTACTCCGGATGGCCCCAAAGGGCCAGTGGGAACCATCCACCCCGGAATGTTTCAACTGGCACTTTTGGCAAAGATTCCCATCGTAGCGGTTGCCTGCCATACGAAAAGGGAATGGGTATTCAATTCCTGGGACCGCTTCAGATTCCCCAAACCATTTGCCACCATTCAGATAGAATATTCTGAACCTTTATATGTAGAATCCAAAGAAGACATTCCGGTTGTAGAAGCGAAATTCAGGGCTTTTATGGAGAAATGGAGTAGTAGTCATAACTAGACTTGGATTTTGGAGTAGCTAACCGTCAATCCGTACTACAAAAGGTGTCTCTATCTTCAATCGGTTTGGACAAAATAATCAGAGTAAATCTCTTAGTGAATGAAGAGATATAATGTCTTTGTTTTCCAATAATTGCGTGAGAGAATCAGAGAACCAGATTCAGCTTAGCGGAGGAGGACTGAAGTCTTTGCAGATATCTAAAACGAAATCCGGTATCCTATTAAAATGATCCAAGCTATGTGAATCCGAACCGATTGAGATGAATTTACCTCCTAACTCATGGTAGTGCCGGATCAAGTCAATCTCGGGGATGATCTGTCCATAAGGTTTACGGAGGCTGCTCAGATTGATCTCCAGTGATATATCCCGTTTGATGATAGTCCTCAGAATTTCATCAATGATGGGCTGAACATGATGCTCATCGGGTGGGGTATCGTAATAGCGTTTGTAAACGCCAAAATGAGCCAATATATTGAAATTGCAGCTTTGAACCAACACAAGATTCTGTAAGTAGTAATCCTCGATTTGAGATGGGCTAAGTGGGGCAGAAAGAGGAATGGCTACATTGGTGTGATCGCTGAGGAAATGAACCGAGCCGAGGATGGGGGAAAAGTTGAAACTTGAGATGAGCTTTTCCGCAAAACTCTGTACTTGGTGGTAGTCACCTATTTCTATACCCATGCGAAGTTTAATTGCGGAATACTCAGCTTGCAGTTTCATGCAGTGATTGCGGTACTTCTGTAAAGAAGGCAGCCCGTACACACTAAGCTCCTGAGGCAATAGATCCAGATGTTCGGTGAGGGCAATCTCATCAAATCTCAGATCAATTGCTTTCTTTACCAGATCTGCACTTAACATCCTACTGTCGTAACTGAACTCGCTGTGAATGTGATAATCATAGTTCATAAAGCAATCAAAGCTGCACCCAGCGCACCGGTGATCTCCGGATCGTCCGGAATTAATAGCTTGGTATACAAAATATTTGAGATGCATTGAGCAAGATCTGAACCCTGAGCAACTCCACCAGTGAAAACCACGGGTAATTCGCACTGAAGAGGTGCCATTTGGGCATAAATGCGTCTGGCTATACTTACATGAACTGCACGAGCGATGTTCGCCACTTTATGCCCCTTTGCCAATAGTCCGATGATCTCAGATTCGGCAAAGACTACACATGTTGAACTAAGGGCTATGGTTTCATCGGATTGAGATGCGAGCTGGGAAAGCGTATCCAAATCGCACATCAGTCGCATCGCTGTCATTTCCAGGAATCTTCCCGTTCCAGCAGCGCATTTATCGTTCATCACAAAGTCCTTCACGCTTCCGTCCTCGTTCAAACTGATAATCTTGGAATCCTGACCTCCGATATCGATCACTGTTCTGGCGTGGGGAAAAAGGTAGGAACAAGCTTTGGCATGACATGTTATCTCGCTCTTAACCATATCGGCAGCACTGTACAGTTTGCGTCCATAGCCGGTTACACAGCTTTTATCTATGTGAATATGTCCCAGATGCCGATACATCTCTACGAGAAGATCATCTACCGTCTGAGATGCAGACACATCCGTGGCTTTGTAAGCGCTAAAAGCAATCTTATTCAGCAGCGAATCATATACTACGATCTTGGTGTTACGTGAGCCAATATCAACACCCAATACATTCATAGCTTATACCAAAACATGAATTTGTCGATTTTGAGGGATCAGATAGCTTTTGGCCAGTTGATGCAATTCTTCCAGAGTGCAAGACCTGATGCGTTCTTCCCGCTGCAGATAGTAATCCAAATCATAGCCTAGAGATAGTAGATTTGCTATTCCGGAGGCTTTAAAAGATATGCTTTCATTGTCCATGCGTGAAATTGCAACTAAATAGTTTTTTGCACTTTCCAGTTCCTGTGCCCTGATGCCGTCTTTTACCACATCATTAAGTATCTCCAGAAGTGCGTCCAGACACAATTTATGTTGCTGTGAATCGCAAAAAGCGTAGGCATACCAGAAGCCCAAATCATTGATGGAAGAGAAATCGAAGCCGGTTTGATAGGCTAAGCCCATTTTCTCGCGAAGTATATCATATAGCCTGGAAGAAAGATCTCCACCAAGTATATGAGCCAGGATGTGGAAGGCAGAGTTTTCCTTGATCCTCTTTGCTGGGCAGGCAAAGCCCCCCACATGAATAATCGCTTGATCCAAATGCTTGTAGCTTATACTTTTCCGAAACATCCCCGGATTGAAACAGAGTCTATGCTGCGGGATGGACAAGGTGGGAATTCCCTCTGAGAAACGCTCCGTAACCATATCAAGTACTACCGAGGGCTGTAGTGACCCCACTATGCAGAGGGCAAAATCCTGTCCTAATTGCCAGCAATGATGCCAGGCTTCACAGTCATCAAGGCTTATCTGCCGGATATCCTGTATATCGCCTGTGGAACTATAAAGATTGTTGTGAACACCAAAAAGCTTCCTGAACCATGCTTTGTAGGCTACACTAACAGGATAGTCACGTTCTCGGCGCACGCTATCGATAGCGGCGTTTTTCAACATCTGCAAATAGGATTTATCGAATTTGGGCTGCTGGATAATCTCACTGAGCAATTCCAGGACAATTTCAAGATCGGATTCATGACATTTACCGCGATACAATGTACTGTCCAAATGATGTAGTACCCGGATGTTGAAGCCGTGCTCCCTGGACAAGCGCATTATCTCATCATGACTGCGGAATTGGGTGCCATATAGCATCAAAGCAGTGCTAAAATAGTTCAATCCCGGTTTTGTTTCGTTGAGTTGCGATAGGGGAGAAGACAGGGCAAATCCACATATATCTCTACCGGGCTGATAATTGTATATCAGCTTCAGTCCATTGCTAAGTACATAGCTGTGATATTGGGGGAGGCCAGATTGCATCTGTTCTGCGCTGGCAGATTGACAAGTACCAGATGGTAGTGCGTTTGAAGAGGACAAAGGAGAAAGAGGAGGTAGAGCCTGCCTTGAGAATGCCTCACAAAGCTGCTCAATCTCGTCCGAGGTACTGTTTTTGTTCTGGATGAAAACTGCTAATCGAGAGTAGTCCCAATGTTTCCGTACAGCATGAATCAGGATGTCGTTGTTCAGGCTTTCTATGTAGGCCCCAAAATTGCTGATGCGGGCAAGATCACCATTAAACTCTTCAGCGGCAATCAGATTGGCCAGGTTTTCCACTCCATCGAAGCTGTAAAGCCAATTGTGAATAATATCTTTCTGGACTAACCTGAAGTCTTCGTTGGGTACTCCTTCAATCAGGATGTCTTGTAAAGCATTATAGAAATGCCGGATAATGCTTGCTTTGTTATTTCGACCGTTAGGTGAGAACAAGATAACACTGATTCCCGGGAATAAACCACTAAGCGAGCTTACCTTCACCGAAGAGCAGATCTTTTCCCGTTCTACCAATTCTTTATGCAGCCGGGAAGCTTTCCCGATGGCCAAATACCTTATTGCAATGTGTAATGCCTCGCTATCAGGATGGCTCTCGTTCAATTCCGGTAGTGCAATAGCAATCATATCTTGCTCATTTTTTGTCCTCCGGAAGATTCTGAATGTATCTGGCAAGATCGATACAGGTTCGTGTCTTTTCTCGGAGCTCATTCTCCAACAATCAAAATACTGGTGAAATAGCAGTTTCAACTCGGCGTCATCATAATCACCGGTAACAACCAGGAAGGCGTTTTGGGGACGATAGTGACGTTTGTAAAAGGCCATCAGTTTGGAGTGGGAAGCTTTGTTTAGAGATGTTCTGTTTCCTAGAACAGGGTATTTCAATGGACTCTGATCGAAGTAGTTGGACTGAATGTAGTCCACAAAACTCATCTCTGGCTCGGCTTCATACTGGTGGATTTCTTCCAGAATTATGCTGCGTTCCATGCGGACGTCAGAAGCACTGAAATCTGCATGAATAGCCATCTCGGACAGTATCTTCAAACCTGTTTCCAGGTGTTCAGAAGGGAGTGTGAGGTAGTAGCAAGTAGTATCAAAATCCGTATATGCGTTCAATACAGCACCGATATCTGCAGCAATGCTGCTGAGACTGTTATTGGGATACTGGGGAGTGGATTTGAATAGTAGATGCTCCAAATAGTGGGCATATCCGCGTTCATCTTTACTCTCGTGAACGCTGCCCACTCTGATGTACAACTGCATGCATAAGAGTTGATTATTCTTAATCGGAGCAGAAAGTAAGCGCAGCTTGTTTGGCGCGGTATAGATATTGAGCGCTATATTTGGGATAGTGTTGATCTTCATTTATGAGGTCTTGATATCATCGCATAAGCGTTGTGAAGATGTATGGATTCGGCATTCTCGGATTCTACGTAGAAACCGGAAATTCTGGAGTCACTCTGCAGTCTGATAGTGATCTCGCGTACGATGTCCTCCACGAATTTGGGATTTGCATAAGCTTTTTCAGTAACATACTTTTCATCGACACGCTTAAGCAAGGAGTATATCTCACAGGAAGCGGTCTCCTCAGCTAATTCTATCAACTCTTCCAACCACACAAATTCCTTGTATGTTACCTTGATGGTAATCATGCTCCGCTGATTGTGCGCTCCTGATTCGGATATCTCTTTGGAGCATGGGCATAGCGATGTAACCGGTACTATTACTCCGATCAGCAATTCAAATTCATCTTTTAGTGAAGCACTGAATACGCAGTCGTATGCCAACAACGAAGCAATCTTGGATACTGGAGCTTTCTTGGCGATAAAATAGGGGAAAGTGATATCGATGTAAGCGGCTTGTGCCTTCAATGAACTCTTCAGTTCCCTAAGAAACGGTTCCAGATTCCCTAACAAAGCCTCTTTGTGATAGTGGTGCAGAATATCGATAAACCTGCTCATATGCGTACCGCGCAGATGATGGGGTAAATCCACGTAAATATTCAAATCTGCTACCGTGTGTTGCTCGCCATTTGAGCGATCTTCTACCACAATCGGATAGCGCAAGCCTTTTACGCCCACTTTATCGATGGATATCTTTCTGGTATCGGTTTGGCTTTGAATATCTGGTATTGTCATATCTTTTCGCTGAATTCCAGGTCGCGTATGTCTTCACTCTTTAGCGAGACTATTGTATCGTCCTGTTCGTAATAAATGACGCAGTTTAAGCCTTCTGTATTGCTAACAAAGTCAAGGGCTTTGCCCGGTTCCATCGTAAACAAGGCTGTGGATAGACCATCGGCAAAAGCTGTGTTTTTAGCGATAACGGTTACTGAAAAAATCTTCTCCACGGGCATTCCGGTCTTGGCATTCAGGATATGGTGATAGCGTTTACCGTTATTCTCGAAGAATTGTTGATAATCTCCGCTGGTACCTACGCTGAGATCATTGATGCGAAAGTTGGCAATGCTGCTATCTGCATTACGAGGATGCTGAATGTAAACCAGAGGTGCAATCTTGAAGCCATAAAAGCACATGGAACTGCGGCTATTGATGAAACCACGGTAGAGATGGCGCTGCTTCATGCTCGCTATGGCTTTGTCCAGGATGTATCCTTTCGCAATCCCTCCGAAAGTGAGCTTCATACCAGAAGGTTTGTAGAGAGTATCTTTACTATACCTTATCCGGGAAAAGTCAACTTTCTTTAACTCTTCCTGGATCAACAGAGAATCCGGAACTTGTGGGTTTTCCGTGTTAAAGTGCCAAAGGTCCCACACAGGTTTAATGCTGGGATCGAAGTTGCCCTGGCTAATGTGCCATAAACTGTCTGATAAAACCAGGAGATTGTATATGTCTTCATCTATGGCAAACTCTTCTTCGGTGCTGTCATTGATTTTTGATATCATGCTATGGGGGTCGTATTCGTTTAACTTCTTTCCCAAATCCGTGATTAGAGAGAATACTGCTTCAATTTCATTGCCCACATTCTTGGATTTTGAGGTGGCAGATATCTCTACAATCGTATCCAGAATGTACTTGCTGCGTGTTTCTGTATATTCTCGAGTGATAAACTTGTATGCTCCGTATGAGATTACTGCTAAAAGGATTATTAGTGATACTATCTCTTTTCTGTTCATCGATTACATCCTGGATTCAAAAAGCTCAAACTGCTCCAACTTAATCGTATAGTCTCGGATTGCAAACCAGCTAAGCGGTAAACTGAAAAGCAAGGGAAATATCGCTAAACCGAAAGCCAGCAAATTCAGGATTCCAAGTACCAAGACCAACAAATAGATATTCCACCGCACATCATGAAGATGCCGGTAACTCAATGATATCGCCCTAAATGGATTGATCCCGAGACGTTCCATAATCACTGGAGCTGGAGCAACAATGGCTACCCAATAGTTAACTAACACTATCCAGACTAAACGCAGTATGGGATCGCTGGCAAAACCCGGGAACCCAAAGCAAATAAGGTATATCAATACAAAGAAAAGTGCGTTTAACAAACTGAACACAAAGTATCTGGGATAATGCCTAAGATTGGTGATAAGAGAACTAAGCTTCAGCTCATAGTGTTCATTCTCGCTGATTCTGCTGAAAGGAAGCAGTAGAAAAGGCATAAATGCACTAAATAGAACGCTTTTTATGGCTAGATTCAAGAGAAACTGCCCCGTTCCTTCTATATGAACATAATTATGAAAAACCCAGATCAGTACAGCTATGGGTATTGCTCCCAGAATAATGGTGAAACCTGTGGCAGGCACCATTTCCGAATATTTCGCTTTCAAAGCCTGGCGACTGTGTTTCATAATACTCATGGAGGATAGTTCCGTCTTTAGCACCGGGCTTTGAGTACCGCAAGCTACACACCAGATATCATGCTCGGCTAAGCGGGCATTACACTTCTTACAACGCATTGAAACTCCTTAACATTTTGACCATCCGCAAGATGGACATTTGAGACAACCTTCCAAATGTTCTATGGAGGAACCGCAATCCGGGCAGAGAGCGACTCGGGTATTTGGTATGTCCTCTTGAAGAAGAATGCCTGGATCGGATATAACGTGGATAGCTTTCAGTTCATTATTGGCATTTATCGATAGGAAGTTTTCCAGGGCTTGACCTACCGCATCTCCGCAGGATGTAATCATCTTGCCCTTATGCCACATGGGAGATTGACAGCGTATTCCCTTCAGTTGTCTGATAATAGCCTCTATGCGAATACTGGATCTAAGAGCAAGCGATGATAGCCGTGCTATGGCTTCCAGCTGGGCGGAAGCACAACCGCCCACTTTGCCCATTTGTACAAATACCTCACATGCTCCATGCGAATCTGTGTTGATAGTTACATACATGTGTCCGCAACCTGTTTCCAAGCGTTGGGTGATACCGTGAGTAACTTCAGGACGCTGTCTGGGAACGACCTTCTTTTCGCTTTTGTCGCCTTCGGATACGGATGATCCTACCGATAGTACTTGATTGTCTCGACTACCGTCGCGGTAAACTGTAACACCCTTACATCCCAGTTTGTAAGCCAGTTGATAAGCGTTTCTGATATCCTCTATGCTGGCACTATTGGCAAAATTGATCGTCTTGCTAACAGCATTATCGGTGAACTTCTGGAAGGCAGCCTGCATACGAATATGCCATTCAGGTTTGATGTCGTGAGCGGTCTGGAATACTTCCTTCAATTCCTCTGGAATATCCTGCATATGGGATATTGAGCCGCTTTGACTAAGCTCTTCCAAAAGTTCCTGAGTAAGCAGTCCCCATTCTTCTAAAGCAGCTTCAAGCCATTTGTTTACATACAGAAGCTTCTCGTTATCCATTACACTCTTTACGTAAACCAAAGAGAATTGGGGCTCAATACCGCTTGATGTATCTGCAATCATACTTATCGTACCGGTGGGAGCGATAGTGGTATGTGTGGCGTTTCGCATCCCGTTCTTTTTGATTGTTTCAATCAGCTCCGCCCATTTCTTGCCTTCCCTGCGAAGCTCTCCCGTAGCATATATGCTCTGGGAAAAATTCGGGAAACTGCCCAATTCCATAGCTAGTTCCATACTCCGTTGTTTGGCTTCGTAATCGATGAACTCCATCACTTTACTTGCCAGCCCTACCGCTTCGGTGCTGCTGTAGGGTAGCTTGAGTTGATATAGAGCATCAGCCCAGCCCATGATGCCCAGGCCTATCTTGCGATTTCCTTTCACCATTTCCTCTATGGACTGTAGGGGAAATTTGGACGCATCTATCACGGCATCAAGAAAATCTATGCTATCGCGGGTTACCTTGCGCAGACGCTCCCAATCCAGCGTATCATCCACTACCATTCCAGCCAGATTAATGGAGCCGAGATTGCATGCTTCATTAGGTAATAAAGGCTGCTCTCCGCAAGGGTTGGTAGATTCAATCACTCCGATGGCAGGAGTAGGATTGGCTTCATTAATCCTATCCAGAAAGATTATGCCAGGTTCACCGTTTTTGTGTGCCATTTCCACTATCAGGTCAAACACTTGTGCGGCAGGCAACTTTCCGACTGCTTTCCTTGTATGAGGAGAGATCAATTCGTATTCAGTGTTTTCTGCTACAGCTTTCATGAAGGTTTCGGTCAGACCTACGCTGATATTGAAGTTGGTAAGCTCGTTGGGATCACGCTTGCATGTAATAAAATCCAGTATCTGGGGATGATCTACACTGAGTATGCCCATGTTTGCTCCACGTCTGGTTCCGCCTTGCTTAACGGCATCGGTAGCAGCATTGAATACTTTCATAAAAGATATGGGTCCGCTGGATACACCATTGGTGGAACGTACCTTGGCATTGGCTTCACGCAGTCTGCTGAAGGAGAATCCGGTTCCCCCACCGCTTTTGTGAATCAGAGCAGCATTCTTCACTGTCTCGAAGATGCTGTCCATGCTATCTTCGATAGGCAACACAAAACAAGCCGATAATTGCTGTATGTCTCCGCCAGCATTCATCAAGGTAGGGGAGTTCGGTAGGAAGTCTCCACTATCCAAAAGGTCGTAAAAACGGTTTTTTTTGTCCTGGTCACCGGCAGATATGTTTGAGCTTACTCTATCAATCAGGGCTTGCCAATCTTCCAGGCATTCCCCATTCTCATCCTTTCGAAAATAGCGTTTTTGCAAGACAATGAGAGCATTATCACTTAGATGCATTGTCACCCCTTCTACTTTGAAGGTAAAGCCAGGATTTCCCGAGCTTGTTCGGGGCTGGCAATTGGACGACCAATCTCACTTGCGATGCGGGCAAGTCTGGCAACCAACTGTGCATTTGAATCCGCCACTACGCCTTTATGGTAGAAAATGTTGTCTTCAAAACCGCAACGAATGTGTCCACCAGTAACCATGGCGACCATTGAGGTAGGAATATGCCATCTACCTATTCCAGCTACTGCCCAGGTTGCGCTTGGTATCTCTTCCGCTAAATGTTCAACCATATATAGCAAATTCTTTGGTTTACCGCTCATTCCACCGGGAACACCCAGAACAAATTGGATATGCAGAGGCTCCTGAGTTATGATACCCTTTTTTAGCAGTTTTGCCACGACATCTATCATACCAGATTCATATACTTCTACTTCTGGTACTACGTGATACTCCTTAAAGGACTCTGCAAGGCGAATAATGTCTTTGGGATGGTTTAAAAAGATCTCGTCTCCAAAATTCAGGGTTCCGGCATTCAATGTGCCCATATCCGGCTTCAAAGCCAAGGGCGCTAGTCTCTTCTCAAAAGCTTCGCCGACAGCCCCTCCGGTACTGATCTGGATTATCACCTCAGGTACAGCCTGTCGAATCGCTGATATCGAATCCTCAAATCTGGCCAGTCTCTGAGTGGGAGATCCATCGTCTTCACGCACATGCAAGTGAATTACTCTGGCTCCTGCATCAAAACATGCTTTTGCTTCCCTGGCTTGTTCCTCCGGAGTGATGGGTAAATTAGGCTGATCTTTACGGGTGGTTTCTGCTCCGGTAATTGCTGCGGTCAAAATAATAGGTTTCATGTGTCCCTCTATACTCTTTTATTTTATTTCAGTCGATGAACCAGCTCTCAAAGAGCCGGACGCGTTTCAAATTGCGCATGGGATTGTTCAGAATTCTGCTTGCTATAGTAGCAAACTTGTCCTCATTGTCACTCACATAGAAGCTATCTTTTCCAGCATTACCGTCATGTTCAAATGGTAATAAACTCTTTAGGTGCATGGTAATAGCATCTGCACTATCAACCAGTTTCACATTATCGCCCATGTAATCCTGTATAATATGAGATAATAAGGGATAGTGTGTACAGCCCAGAACAAGAGTATCGATGCCCTTCTCCAGCATGGATAAAAGGTACTCCTCTACAACTTGCCGAGCGATAGGATGATCCTGCCAGCCTTCTTCCACTATTGGCACAAAGAGAGGGCAGGCTTTTGAGAATATATTAGCTTCAGGGTTATGAATATGGATCGCTTTGCTATAAGCTTCACTACGCACCGTACCCTCAGTACCGATAACTCCGATATTCAAGTTTCTGGTGGTACGAACAGCAACTTCACTTCCAGGTTCGATCACGCCAATTATCGGTATGTGCGTGAGTTTGCGCAAATGTGGGATAGCGACTGAGGAGGATGTATTGCAAGCTACAATCAGGATTTTGATGCCTTGCTGAAGCAGGAATCTAGCGTTTTGAACCGAGTATTCTATAATTGTATTTGGAGACTTTGGTCCATAAGGAACTCGTGCTGTATCACCAAAATACACCAAGTCTTCTTCCGGGAAAGCATCACGAATAGCCTTGTATACTGTAAGGCCTCCAACGCCTGAATCGAATATCCCGATTGGTTTCTTCATTATCTTCTTTTCCTGCCTTGTCGTCTGTGTTTATTCTCACCATTTTTTCGATCCGATTTGGCGTCAACCATAATTCTGTGTTTGCTGTTTACTTGTTTTATTTCCATGCGTTTGATCCGGTGATAATGTGTATGGCAATCAGGTTCTCCCGTTAATTCCAGATATACATCATCGCTCACTTCCATGATGCGCACTTTCACGCTGTCCAAAAGTTCAAAAGATTCGGAATTTGAGGGATTCACAAAGCGCATCTCACGATCCCGATACTCCCATTTCCCTTTTCCAAATTGAGTTATCTGCAACATTGCCGTTACGGGAATCTCGTTGAGACGAATCAAAGCGCCGGAGCTGTTTGCGGAAATCATCATACCGGTAAACAACTCTCCCACTTTATCTCGCATGTAGGTAGCGCTATATACTTTCTCTATATCCCTTTCTGCTGCATCAGCTTGTAACTCCTGCTCAGATGCTACATTTGCCCAGCGTATGATCTGGTCTTTGCTGATTTTGCTATTGGAGCTTCGGATCACGTGTATCTTGCATAGATGGTGTACGGCCAGATCACAGAGACGGCGAATAGGACTGGTAAAATGCGTGTAGTTTTCCAATGCCAAACCGAAGTGACGGATGTGTAATGGCGAGTATTTGGCCTTTTTCATGCTACGGAGGATAATGCGGTCAAACACTTTATGATAGTCTTTATTTGGTAGAGATGACAGCAAGTTTTGAACACTCTTGTTCAGGTTTTCCTTTTCCAGGTAAGCTATGCCATAGAAGTCCAATACCTCCCTCAATCGCTCAATCTTCATAGTGTCTGGATCTTCGTGAATGCGATAGATGGAAGCAGGTGCTTTCTTTGACAACTGAGTAGCGGTGTACTCATTTGCCACCAACATAAAGTTCTCTATTAATTTATGACTTTCGGTTTCCTCCGCTATGCCCAAATGGTGGACAAAACCTTCTTCATCATACAGGTATTCAATTTCAGGCAAATCGAAGAATATATATCCATTGTCCAGTCTGATCTTACTGAGGGCAGCAGAGAGCTTGCGACTGTCGTCCAGAGCTTTCTTCAAGGTGGGGGAGAACTGGCTGGCTTTCCCTTCGAAATAAGCATCTACTTCTTCATATACTAACCGCACATTGGAGCGGATTACAGCTTCATACATGCTTTGTTTCAGCACATTTCCTTGCTTGTCAAATTCGGTTTGAACTGTCATTACCAGCTTATCTTCATCCGGACGCAAACTGCATATCTGGTTTGATAAGCGCTCCGGGATCATTGGAATCACCTTCTTGGGGAAATAGAAGCTATTACCTCTTACTGACGCCTCAGCGAATGTTTTAGTGTCCGTGCCCACATAATGAGCTACATCAGCAATATGAACCCACAGTATCCAACCCTGCTTGCTCTCCTCTATCGATATTGCATCATCAAAGTCCTTAGCTGATGCAGGATCGATGGTGAAAGTATAGATATCACGCAAGTCCTTCCGTTTTATAATTTCGTGCTCATCCGGCTCCAAAGGCAGGTTCTGAACCTCTTCCAACACCTCATCCGGAAAACTTAGCGGTAATTGGTATTGGCGGATTACAGCCAGGAGCTCGACCTGAGGATCTCCGGATTGCCCCAACACCTCTGTGATCTTGCCGCCGGGCATCTTTCCGCTAAGGTGATCTCCCCAATTTGTAACGGTAAGAATCACTTTCTGTCCGGGTACAGCTCCCCCTAGCTCATTTACTTCAAACCAGCTATGAATTTTGGGGTTTGACGCTACAAATATCCATTTGTTCTTTGCTTTGGAGATTCCTCCGGGGATCTGCTCGTTTGCCCGCTTCACTATGCGGCGTACCACTCCGTGTTCTCCCCGGTTTCTGCGACTTTGCGGCTCTATCAAGACGACATCATTGTGATACGCATTTAGGGTGTCTTCACTATCAACGAAATAGTCCTTCGCCGCCGTTCTTACAAAGGCGAAGGAGCGGTCTCTGGCCAGTGATGTGGCATCAAATATACCTTCAATCAGCTTGGCACTCCGTGAGGTATGATCGTTAGACTGTTCTTTCATGATCGGCTTTTGAAGCGATGATTTGCATTCGTAACTTAGCTTATAGCGTTTTCTTTCTTTGATTAGTTTGCCATCAAGCATGAGATTGGACAGGGTCTGACTCACCTGGGCTTTTGTCTTCTTCGATGCACCTAATTTTGCACATATCTCACTGTAGGTATGGCCGTTAGAACACGCACTCAAGAGTATGTCTAATATTATAGTTTCTATATCGTTGTTATTCAATTTATTCCTTCAATATCTTTTGCCGATTTTTTGCTCCAAGAAATCAAGCAGTTCCGGCACCTCAGCTTGAGATTTGGAAAAGCGCAGAGATTGTCCTCTAAAGGGATCCAATCTGCGAGGCATTTTAAATGTAGATAACATTACTCCTCGTTTATCCTTGTAAAAGCATCCAAAGTCACTCCATGACCTCTTTATTTTGAAGAATATGTAACGTACCTGGATCTCATCTTCATAGAGGAAGTACTCCGTAATGATGAAATAGGGAATCAGATTTCCATAAACCAAGGCTAAACCTAGAAAATAGAACAAGGGCATTTGCCAATTAAGCACCGTCAAACGGTAGAGAAACATAGTTAAAAAAGCCAGAAAAAGGAGAAGTAGGGTAGAGCTGAGAGGACGCTCAGCAAATGGCCAGGATTTCCAGCTTAGTTTCGGTTCAGGATACATTCTGGACAATCTCCCGGCATTTTTCTATCTCTTCTTTGATGATCAACACATCTTTGAATGTATTGCTATTAGAGAATTTAGAGCCCAAAGTATTGGCTTCACGCTGCATTTCCTGAAGGATGAAGTTCAGGGTCTTGCCAATTTCCTGCTCTAGTTTCACAGTCTCCCTGAAAGTATTAATATGAGATTTCAAGCGTGTAATCTCCTCTTGTATATCGTATTTATCTATGTACAGGGCAAGTTCTTGTATTAATCTTTGTTCAGTGTTTTCTATCTGATACTCACCCATAATCTCTTTAATTCGTTTGTTCATGTTATCAAAGATTTCTTGCTTGTATGGTTTAACTGCTTGTTCTACATCATTTATTGCAGTACTAATGTCATCCATGGAGTTCGATAATACCTTCTGTATGTCTTTGGCCTCATTAATCATGGATCTACAAATATCATTCAATGCTTCTCTCAGAGTACAGAGCAGAATCTCGTGAAGCTCTTTGTCTTCGGATAATTGATTGCCATTCTCGATTACTCCGGGTTCATTGAGAAGAAACTCCAGAGAAACATCTTTCTGTAGATGAAGGGAAGTTTGTGCCTGTTTAATGATATCGTAGTACTTTCTCAGTTTTGGCTCATTTAAACGTAGTTTAGGCTCTCGATAGTCATTTATGTTTACCCTGATCTCAATCGAGCCACGAGAGAGGTATTTCGAGCTCTCTTTTCGAAGCTCAAATTCAAAGAAGCTCAGTTCACGGGGCAGGTAGCTCTTTATATCCAGGTATCTGCCGTTAACGCTTTTGATTTCGATATCACATTCAATATTGTGCATGCTCTGATGGCTTTTCCCGAATCCGGTCATACTTTTCATATAATCTCCACTATATATATCTGCGGGGGATAACTATCTGGGTTTTATAGCAGATACGTTTCACAGGTAAGTTTACATAACATCTCTTATGTATAAACTGGGCTACTGGCATATTAACGTGCCCGCTGTGGCGTCTATCACCCTGGCACTTACCAAAGTTCCGATCATCGATTCGTCTCCGCCCAATACTGCAATTTTAAAATCGCTGGTCTTTCCGGAAACCTGTTCTTTATTTTTTTTACTGAAGTCTTCCACATAGACTTCTACGGTTCTACCAATCTGAGCGCGAAACTTCTTGAGAGTAATCTCCCGTTGTAGATCGATCATTCTCTGCAAACGTTCCAGTCGAATGGCTTCAGGAACCTGATCCTTGTGTGTAGCGGCTTCGGTGCCTTCGCGGGGACTATATTTGAAGCAGAAGGCATAATCGTACTCGATCTCACGCATAGCCCTTAGAGTATCTTCAAACTGTTCTTCAGTTTCTCCGGGGAATCCGGCAATGATGTCTGTAGTAATGCCAATATCGGGCATAGCCTGTTTAAGCACTTGTATCCTACTAAAATAATGAGGATAGCTATATGATCTGTTCATCTTCTGTAAAATCTCGCTGTTTCCGCTCTGTAAGGGTAAATGAATGTGATGGCATATCTTAGAATTGTTCTTCATTTCTTCAACCAGTTCATCTGAAAGGTCTTTGGGATGTGAAGTAATGAACCTCAAGCGATACATCTGAGGTACATCCTCAGTTATCCTTCTCAACATGCTGGGGAAACTGAGATCACGCCAGTGGTAGGAATTAACGTTTTGTCCCAAGAGAGTTATATCCATCATTCCTTGTGATACAGCGCTTTGGACGTCTTTCAGAATATCATCGTAAGGTCTGCTTCGTTCTCTGCCACGCACATAAGGCACTATGCAATAGGAGCAGAAATTGTTGCATCCCCGCATGATGGTTACATAGGCACAGCGGGAATCTTGATGATGCGGCAGCATTTCCTCATAGATCTCTTGAGAATTCAAATCCAGTGCCGAACCTGTTTCTTGCGCCAATATATGCGGTAGATACTTATATTGATCCACTCCCACTGCGCAATCTATACCCAGATCTTCCGACAGAAGCCTCTGCCCTATTCGTTGAGCCATACAGCCCAATACTACTATTTTGAAGCCAGGTTTCTCCCTCTTACGATGTCTTTCGTTTGATATCCTACCCAAAACTCGCTGTTCGGCATGATCTCTCACGGAGCATGTATTGAAGAGTAAAATATCTGTATCATCGATATCTTTGGCGGGTTGATACCCGGACTCACGTAGAATGGAGTAGATTAGCTCGCTATCCGATACATTCATCTGACAGCCATATGTTTCTATATAAAACTTCATATTTATATCCTATTAAGATGCTGACGCAAATCTACAACA
This sequence comes from Candidatus Cloacimonadota bacterium, assembly GCA_028706475.1. NCBI lineage: Bacteria > Pseudomonadati > Candidatus Cloacimonadota > Candidatus Cloacimonadota bacterium. The sequence continues at coordinate 7,967 of JAQWBI010000024.1, read as the reverse complement.
GCATTAATTATACTCCTCAGAGTTTCTGGTTCTATTGTCTGATCCGCATCGCAGATACTTTCGCAAGGATTTACACAGCATTCGATCATCAGACCATCTGCACCCCCGGCAATTGACGCCATAGCCAGAGACGGAACCAGAGCACGATTACCTGCTGCGTGCGATGGATCTATTATCACAGGTATTCCACATTTTTGCTGCATTACTTTGATTGCAGATAAGTCCAAGGTATAGCGTGTTTCCGTTTCGAAAGTGCGTATTCCTCTTTCGCAGAGGATGACCTGCTCATTACCATTTTCGATGATATATTCGGCTGCGGCCATCCATTCATCATAGGTTGCGGCCATCCCTCTTTTAAGGATAACCGGTTTATCGATTTTGCCCAAGAGTTCTAATAGTGGGTAGTTTTGCATATTTCTGGTTCCTACCACCAAGACATCTATATTTTTGGCCATAAAGTCCACTTTATCTATCTGAGTGCATTCCGATACGGTTTTCAAACCCAACTCCTGTCCTACTCTTGCCAAATGCAGAATTCCGCTATCTCCCAGACCCCTGAAACTATGCACGGATGTACGCAGCTTGTAAGCACCGCCGCGCAGATATTTGATTCCCATTTCTTTTAGAATCTTTGCGCTTTGATACAAGCTGTCATAATCTTCTATTGAACATGGACCGGCGATAATCCCAAAGTTGCCGTGTCCAAAGCTGTTTATTTCATCCACTTTGCGTATCCTACTGATATTCCATCGTTGCATACCACAAAATATGAACTACGATATCTGTCCAGCACAAGCTGAATGACACGTGCCGCAATGCCCATTGAAACAATCTCACGAGGGCTATGAGCCATACTTTGATACTCCATTACTTTATCCTGAAAAATGTCTGTAATTAGCCTTGAAAGCTCATTATACTCCAGCTTTTCTCCATTTGACCCTAGACTGTCCTTTATACCAGCCTTCCTGATGTAGCGAAAGAGCATTGTAGCAGTAAGTCCCACTACAATCAGCTGGATATTTTCATACAATGGTAATCGGTTTAGCTCTTTCAAGACTACCTGTTCTACTGATACACCTTTATTTTCGTTCAAATACAGATTGATCAGGCCAAATGGCATTGATTCTCCGCAGTATTTCCCGTTTGGGCTTCCCCACACGATTTCCGTACTTACTCCTCCAATGTCCAGTATGATATTCACTGTATTGTGAAGCATTAGAGGTTGTGCCGCCAGCCAAGCGTACTTCATCTCAGTTTTGGCATTTATTACTTTGCCTTTAAAAGACCAGCGGACGTGAATTTCATCCAACAATTCACCGGAGTTTTGTGCCATTCTGCTGATGCCTGTAGCTATCAACTTCTTTTCCGAAGCAATGGCAGAATCGATTTTCAGTATGCTGCTCATTGCTTGCAGAGCTTGTGTTATACTTTCTTCCGACAATCTCCCGTCCCTGAAGTCGAGTCCCAGGCCAGTGGTGCACCAATAACGATGAATCACTTTATCTTTGCTCTTGTTGTAAAGGATGTAGTTCATATTGTTCGATCCCAAGTCGCACACGCTCACGATCCTATCTTGAGGGTATTTTACTTTCACAAACTCATTGATTATCTTTCCAGCCAAAACCCCATTCGCCTTATTTTTCTTGAAGTCTCCCTGACGTACTTCGGTAAAAAGTTTTCTGATCTCCCCCACTTCCTCGGGAAAGCAATCCACTCTTTTTGCTCCCGGATAATCCTTAACACCGGTTATCAATACCCGTTCTTCAGGGTAGTTTCTCCGAGGTATGTAGATCATAGATTTTCCCATGCTCAATACTTCTGCAAATGTGCTGTATCCGGGTTTGCAGATCACAATATCGGAATGCTGCATCAAGCTGATAAAATCGTCATCTTGTTCTACATGAAGGAGATTGGATGCCTTATACCCTCTATATGGGCTTATTACAACACCGTCCCACGCTTTACAGATGGCTTCAATAGGTATCTCGATCGCTCCCTCTCCACCAAACATCAATAACAAAATCTGTGTGCCTTCCTTTATGCCATATTTATCATAAGGACTTACGTACTCACTTTTTGTCCTGGCTACCAAACCTCCATCAATGGGATTCTTGAAACCGGGAACACTATATGGTGCCCCCAAATCCAAGAGAAAGCTTCTATTCATCCGTCTGTATAGAGAATGGATTACAGAGAGAATGGGAATAATATCTTCATCATTCCCAAAGAGTTCTTGATAGATAAAGTACCAGTCGAAGTTGCTGACACCGAAAATCGGTACCTCTGTATATAAGCATGCTTCCACGATTAGGAAAGGAACATCACTTACTACCAGATCAACACCCTGCTCGCGAAGGAAAAGTATCTCAGCAGCTACCAATTCCTCCCGCTGCGAAAACAATTCCATCAAAGCTGCTTTGGTCTTTTCCAGGTCTGTGACAAGGTTCTCTTTATGAACTACTCCCCTATCGAGTTTGCTTTCACGGTATTCCCAATGCCCATCCGGCAAATCCTGAAAGAGAAAGGCAGGACGATCGCTACAGATGTAAACATAGCAGCCATATTCAATAAAGCTTTGTGCCAGTGCAGCTATTCTGGAGGCATGACCAAAGCCGTGATTGGAAGCGTACAATGCAATTTTCATCATTCTCCTAATACAGGATCAACTTGCGATCCTCTTCCCTACTTTTGAACTCCAACACCACATGATTAGGCAGGCAGATAATCGGCATATTATTGTTGAATCCCTGTTTCACACAGCGTTTGTCCGGGCAGTCACTGTGGGAAATCCTGGCTTTGCCATCAGCGATTTGAATCCTTACGTGATCATCGACAACGATATCCTGCGGAGTATCCAGTTGATAGACTCCAAATAGCTGTGAGTCTTTATAAATATACAGGCTATTTTTCTCTCTACCATAGGATCGGTAAGTAAGAAAAGCTATCATCAGAATAATAACAACCAGGATCAGGTCGCTGATGCTAAGGCTGCGCAAATATTTACGCTTCATATACTCCATAGATGGCATGATTACACTGGGGACACTTCCCGTCCCGCAATACCGAACTTTTCGTGTTCATGAATCCCCTGTAGATCAACGTGGTTTTACATTCCGGGCATAGAGTATGGGCATAGTCTTCCACGGCTATATTTCCTCCATACACATAATGCAGCCGTTTTCTCGCTATATTTACTGCTCTGCCGATGTCATCCATGCTTGTGGGTGGATTATCTGCCAGATAGTCCGGATGGTATGCGGAGATATGCAAGGGCAGATCGGGACTGATATCATTCACAAATTCGCTGATCTCTTCAATCTCTTTATCGCTGTCGTTCAAACCGGGTATCATTAAAAAGGTCAGTTCCAAATGAACACCAGCGTTCCATGCCTGTCGTATGGTTTTTAACACAGGATTCAGCTCTCCCCCGCATTGTTCCTTGTAAAAGCCGGAGTGGATAGATTTGAGGTCTATGTTCATAGCTTTTACCCACGGCAACAATTCTTCTAGAGGTGTGCTGTTGATATAGCCATTCGTTATCATTACCACATCCACATCCGGATACTTTTTGCTAAAATCCAGGATGTATTCGTACCAGGTTATCGGTTCTGTATACGTGAAAGCTACTTGCTTGTATCTGCTTTCTTTTAGGATAGTGTTATATAAGTCGTCTATCCCGATTGTTACAGTATTGCTCTGTAATTGGGATATGCTGTAGTTCTGACAAAAGCGGCAAGTGAGATTGCAGGAGTTTGGACCCAAAGAGAGAATTCTGGAACCGGGATGAAAGTGATACAGTGGCTTTTTTTCGATGGGATCGATGCTCAAGCCTATGCTTTTATCATAGTTTACAGCATACAGCTTTCCCTCGATATTCTCCCTGCTGCGGCATCTTCCGCTCTCACAGGGATGAATAACACAGTACGCTGGGCACAATTCGCATTGTAATGCCCCGCTTTTCAGCTTTTTATAATACATTGCCTCGCGTTTCATCTCATCCATCTCTCTATTCCTTCCATGTGATTCTGAAGCGCATCCGCATTTTCCGTCAAGACTATTTTTGCCCTCTCACCCATTTCCTGCCTTTGTTTGGCGTCTTGCAGCAAGCTAACCAGGTCTTTCTCCAGCTTGGCTTTGTTCGATACGATTATTGCATTGTTACTCAGCAGTTTCTCTACTGATGCTTTGCATGAATGATGGTATTCACCTATGATGATGGCTTTGGCATAAAAGGCTGGCTCCAGGGGATTATGCCCCCCATAATCGTAGAAAGAACCTCCCACAATGGCAATATCGGAGATAGTATAAGCTCCTGCCAATTGCCCCAGAGTATCTATCAGAACAATATCTACAGACTCTGAAGCCATGTCCGATAACCTACGATATACTGTATTGCGCAGTAACTTCTCCACTTCATCACAGCGTTTGGGATGACGGGGCGCCAGGACAAGGCGCAGAGTAGGATACTTTTCTTTCAGTTTCGCATAAATGTCCAGTATAAGAGCTTCTTCCCCAGGACGCGAGCTGCCCCACACCAGAACAAGGTCATCCGCATCAAATCCAAATTCTTGTTTTTTGCTTATGGGATCGAAGAGGGGCAGAGTGAGGCAATATTTCAGGTTACCCGCATTGATGGATGATACATCCAGTAAAGAATGAAAGCGATCCCGGTCGGCATCACTTTGCGCTAGTACCAATTTGACACTGCGGGCAATATATCTGATTAAAGCTTGAATCCTGCCGTATGCGATAGCACTTTTCTTGCTCATTCTGGCATTTATAAATAGCACCGGAATTCTTCTATACGCAGCCCGATCCAGGAGCATTGGCCAAATCTCGGTCTCTACCACCAGAATCAAAGCTGGAGAGAGCGCATCCAGTTGTTTATCTCTCAAAGACGCTATATCCAAAGGTGCAAGGCTTGCATCAAGATTCCTAAAGCTGCGTTTTACCAGCTCCAGCCCCGTGACTGTTACCGTGCTAATATGTAAGGGATAGCCTTTGTTGATCAATTCTCGTAGTAAAGGGATTACCGCATTCACTTCACCTACCGATGCACAATGTATCAAAATTGGACGATCCGATCGGGACTTCGGCGGATACAAAGCTCCACGATAACGGTAAAGAGGAAGTATCAGCCAAAGCAGCGGGCGGCTGATAACGAATAGTAGCTCCGTAAGAAGCCTGTAGCAGCTAACAAGAACGCGGTTTATCATAATTATTCCCACTCAATGTAAAAAAGGACGCCATTACAGGCGTCCCAATTTATGGCGGGAGCGACGAGACTCGAACTCGCGGCCTTCTGCGTGACAGGCAGACGTTCTAACCAAACTGAACTACGCCCCCAGCGTTGTTCTGTATGTGAATGTTCACGCAAAAAACCTTGGAGCCCTTTTTTTGTCAAGCACATTTTTGCTTTGTGCTTGATTACAAACAGTTCCGGGTGGCGAATTCTCTATGTCTCTATTACTTAGAAAACTGAGCAAGAGTTCACTGAGCTTTATAAGAGGGGCTCCGCTTCGCTATGCACCCTCGCTATAATCTTTCGCTCTCCGGGCTTTTCCTGATATTGGCAGTGCACTACACTTCCGTGTAGGCTCGATAATCTTTCATGGGATCAGCCCAAAACACCAAAGCAAGAAGTCCCACATTCTTTAATATGATTTCTGCGTCAATCCGTTCAATCAGCGTCATCAGCGTGCTATTCATCCGTCATGTATCAAGCAATACCGAAGCTGATAAAAGACGTCGTTATCTAGATCGGTATTAACTAATATTGAGAGCTAGTATTGGGAAGGTAATTTGTAGAAGTTGAAAGGAAAAGCTGGAGCGGGCAACGGGGTTCGAACCCGCGACCCTCAGCTTGGGAAGCTGATGCTCTACCAACTGAGCTATGCCCGCTCGCTGAGCTAGATTTGCAACAGGCCCTTTTATGTCAAGAATTTTCGGGATGCTCCATATCTTACTAAATTCCCGGAGATGCCCACACGGAAATCTGCAAGATGTACTGATGAAATTGACTTATCGTTAGCAAGTGACACTGGGTTGGATGCTAGTTTGTCCAGCACAGCGATGATCCTTTGGTAAAATTATCGGAAATATCTCAACCCTTCTATCAAATTTTCATGTCATGATCATCCCAAAGCTATCTTATGCCGTACTTGGGAGGTCTTTGAGAGGTCTTCTACACTAGCGGGAAAGGATAGTATTCAGGATGGCTATATGGTATATAATATTAGAAATTGGACTATTCGAATCTTCATTGAACCACCCTGGGAAACGCACAGCGTTCTCGTAGGGCACAAAAAACCCCGGAGAGTATCCGGGGTCTGTATTAGTTTGTTGTTAAGGTTATTTCATCAGAACGGCTTTCTTGTGGAAGCTGTCACGTCCGGCTTGCATACGGATAAAGTACACACCGGTGGTAACGGTTCTACCATTGTAATCCGTGCCATCCCACACCAGCCTGTAATTGCCCGCAGCTTTCTGGCCAACGTTGAACTGGCGCACCAGCTGACCGCGGCTGTTGTAGATACTGAACTTCACATCCTGCTCTTCGGAAAGGGCATAGCTGATGTTTGTGCTGGGATTGAAGGGATTCGGATACACGTTCTTGAACTCAGTAACTTGCGGAATAACGGGTACTTCCGGTTCCTGATATTCATATACTACAGAGATGGGATCGCTGAAAGCTTCACTACCGTCGATATCCACTACCTGCAACCAATAGTAATAGGTTCCCGGCTCATAGATGGATTCATCGGTGAAGCTATAGCTTTGCTGTTGTGAAGAATTGGAGGCAGTGATTAAACTGCTGATTTGCTCAGCTGCTTCAAGGTTCTTCTCGGTATTGCGCAGGATGTAATATCCACTAACACCGGTTTCAGATTGTGTAACCCAACTGATAACGGCATGGTTATTGGAATCCAGGATTGCGGTGAAGGAGGAAAGCTCCACCGGCAGACTGGGATCACTACCAGAGCCATAGGCCCAACCAAGGTCGCCAGGAGCTTTGCTGCTGAGGTCAACTTCTACATCACAATAATCAAGGGGACCTGCAACAGCTGTCCATTGTCCTTCCCACAGGTACACAAACCATTGAGAGGCTGTGAGAGCAGGGTTAAAGTCGAAACGAAGGTTAACGGATCCGGTACCAACCAGATTGATGATACCGCTACCGGAGACGGTGAAGTTATCCGCGTTTGGAACAGCTGGCAAGTCTCCTGCTACGATTGTCGCACCCACAAATCCGTCGCCAGTGGCTGTAACATCGGTGAAAGTGTCAACAGGGTAAGGATCATCGGGTACGATCTCACTAATAATAACATCATCAATACCTAGGTCACACATTCCATTTCCATAATTGCTTATTCCTCTAAAGCGTAGATAGACAATTGAAGAAGCATATGCCTCTAGACTAATGGTATTTTGGAACCATGCTCCTGTATTACTAGCATTTGAATGAGTGTATAGAGTAGTCCAAGTAGCTTGATTATCATTCGAAATGTCTACAAACAAAGGTTCTTCAACTGTGGCTGATCCTATCCAATATTGATATGATAACCGTTTGGTCGTAGCATCCAGAGCTACCGGAGGAGTAATCATGCTGTAGGGATTGTATGTAGTACTTGCCAAATAGCAGTAAAGGTACGCAAACGACGTTCCACTGGCTGGAGCAGAGGCACCATGAGAGGAATCAGAAGTTGTCGCTTTCCAATGCTGTGACGCACCGGAAGTACCCTCTGTGGCAACCCAGTTTAAGGGTAATGTTCCAGCGCTAACCTCAAAACCTTCAGTCCATGGGAAGCTTGAGATTGTGGGATCAAATCCCGTTCCAGCAAGGTTGACTGTAGTTACATTACGGCTAAGGTTATCCGTGATGGTTATCAAACCTGTATGGTCGCCTAAGACTGTAGGTGAGTAAGTTACTGTGAAGGAATAGCTCTGACCGGTAGTTAGATTAACCG